>CBDUNQ010000666.1:0-1505 GCA_965368625.1 uncultured Gammaproteobacteria bacterium | reverse complement strand
GATAATGTTGATCAGTACCATGGCTTGCGAGCAGATTGGCTGTGCGCTTATGAATTCCAGTAGACACGTGGGGTATTGCAAGCCCCACACGCTGCCCGAGAGTACACCACCAGGCAACCATGAGCCAAGTCTGCCGGCCCCTGGCAGAAAACACCACTGTACAATGGCAGCTTTTCCGGGCAAAGGCTCACTGAATGGTTGAGCAGGAAAACCTCACCGTCCTGTATCAGGATGAACACCTGATAGCCGTGGATAAACCCAGTGGTTTACTGGTACACCGCAGTGAAGTGGACCGTCGGGAAACGCGCTTTGCCATGCAACAGGTGAGGGATCATATCGGTATGCGGGTTTACCCCGTGCATCGTCTGGATAAACCCACTTCCGGCGTTCTACTGTTTGCACTGCATAGAGAAGCTGCACGCAAACTGACGGCTTTGTTCCAAGAGAATCGTGTCCGAAAGACGTATATGGCCGTGGTACGCGGCTATACCGAGCCACAGGGGACCATTGACTATGCGTTGAAGGAACAGCTGGACAAGATGACGGACAGCAGGGCAGATAAAGACAAGGCCCCGCAATCCGCTATTACACTGTACCGGCGTTGTCAGACCATAGAGCTGCCCTTTTCCGTGGGCAAACATGATACCACACGGTATTCATTGCTTCAGATTTGCCCGCACACGGGCCGCAAACACCAGATCCGCCGCCATATGAAGCATATATTTCATCCCATTATCGGCGACACCACCCATGGTGACGGTCGCCACAATCAATTTTTCCGTACAGAGTTTCACTGCCGGCAATTGCTACTGGCCGCCACCGAGCTGTACCTGCCTCATCCCTATACCCATAGAAAGCTGAACCTGTATACCAGACCTGGCACTGATTTTATGAAGA
Organism: uncultured Gammaproteobacteria bacterium; assembly: GCA_965368625.1. Lineage (GTDB taxonomy): Bacteria > Pseudomonadota > Gammaproteobacteria > DSM-19610 > DSM-19610 > JAIVHA01. Next base: position 608 of record CBDUNQ010000666.1, on the reverse strand, counting down.
TCCTGAATCATTTTCAGTGGCCACTCCCAGCTCATGCGATAAGCGGTGAAGCAGCAGATCAGTGGGCGTAAGCCTGGGCCGGCTCATTATTCTTTTTTCACGCTTGAGGAAAAGTGTTTACTCATGGTGCCTATGACCATCCAGTGACGCAAGCAACTCCAGGGTGATGGCGGAATAGCCCAGCACCTGCCCACCCTGTTGCCCGGCAAAATCCTGTGCCGCCTGTTCACCGGCAAAGGATGCCAGGGTTGCCCCCATGGCACCCTTCAGCGGATGCCCCACAACATACCCCGCCTTTTCAGCCGCCACATAGCGGGCTGCGCGCGGAGTATTCCAGTCCTGATGCGTCATATCCTGCACAAAGGCGGCGCGCACAATCGACGCGGTTTCCGGCTGTAAAAGCCACGAAAAAAAGTCCCGGGTGGAACAAAAACGAAATGGTTGCTCGTGATGCAATACAAATGCCTGGGCCTTGGGGCCGGGAAAACCGGCAATCTCCATGCCGCACACATGACATTCCTGCCCGGGAACGATTTCTTCAGGCACATAGGCTTCCTGGATACGGCTGTCGTTTCCTGAATCACTACAGGCGGATAACAGAAAACCGA
>CBDUNQ010000665.1:0-1509 GCA_965368625.1 uncultured Gammaproteobacteria bacterium | reverse complement strand
AGCGTATCATCACCACCGATGATTTTTTCGAGCTGGAGGAATTTCCCGCCTCCATGGCGGTGATCGGACTTGGCACCATTGGGCTGGAACTCGGTCAGACCCTGCATCGCTTCGGGGTACAGGTCACCGGCATTGACCAGTTGGAAACCATTGGCGGAATACAGGACCCGGAAGTGGCCAAGGAAGCCATCGCGCTTATAGGCAAGGAATTCCCCCTCTGGTTAGGCCAGGCCGCACAGATCTCCGAGGAAAACGGTCAGCTGCGGGTGACCGCCGGGGATCAATCCGTTGTGGTGGACAAGGTACTGGCATCCATGGGGCGACGCCCCAACATCCGTGGTCTGGACCTGGAAAACCTGGGCGTGCCACTGGATGCGCGCGGCGTACCCGCATTCAACCCCAATACCATGCAGGTTGCCCAGCTACCGGTGTACATTGCCGGAGACGTTACCGGTGATCTGGCCATTCTTCACGAAGCCGGTAGCGAAGGCCGTATTGCCGGCTACAATGCGGTACGATCGGAACCCGTGGCCTTTGCCCGTCAAACGCCCCTGGCCATTACCTTCTGTGATCCCAATATCGTCAGCGTGGGGCAAGCCTGGTCTACCCTGGACCCGCAACACACCGTTACCGGGGAAGTGAAATTCGGCCCCGTAGGCCGCGCCCTGATCATGGGCAAGAACAAGGGCTTGCTACGGGTGTATGCACAGCGTGCCGATGGAAAAATACTGGGTGCGAGCATGTTGGCCCCCAAGGGTGAACACCTCGGTCATCTGCTGGCCTGGTCCATAGAGCAGGGACTGACTGTGTTTGATCTGTTGCGCATGCCGTTCTACCACCCATCCATAGAAGAAGCACTGCAAGCCGCACTGCAAGACCTCAGCAGCAAGGTCGAACAGCAACCCGAAGCACCTCTGGAGTTGAAGCGCCTGTGATTCAGCCAGCCCCTGATGGCGGTTTACCCGATCTGCAAACCGCCTGCGAAATCGTACGTACCATTGCCCTGCGGGAATTACCCCAGCGCACCCATATCACCCGCCGCTGCAAGGCCGATGGCAGTATTGTCACGGAGGCGGACCTGGCTGTGCAGAAAGGCATTCGCGAAGCATTACGACAGCAGTGGCCGGAGTACGGCTTTCTGGGTGAGGAAATGGAGGTATCGGAGCAGGAAGCCGCCCTGATGGAAGTCGAACGGGGAGTATGGTGCCTGGACCCACTGGATGGCACCAATAACTTTGCCGCGGGCATCCCCTATTTCGCCGTATCCCTGGCCTTTCTTCAGGGCGACAGGGTACAGATGGGTATCGTCTATGATCCCAGTCGCGATGAGTGCTTTCGCGCCCTACGCGGACAGGGTGCCTGGTTGAACCAAATCCCCTTACAGACCCACTGCACCGGGGTATCGCTGCGTCAATCCATTGCGCTGGTGGACCTGAAACGCTTGCCTGCAGATCTCATCCATCGCCTGTTATCGGAACCACCCTATGCTTCACAGCGCAGCTTCGGGGC
>CBDUNQ010000664.1:0-1514 GCA_965368625.1 uncultured Gammaproteobacteria bacterium | reverse complement strand
AAGGTGGCACTGGTCTACGGCCAGATGAACGAGCCCCCGGGTAACCGTCTGCGTGTGGCACTGACCGGTCTGACCATGGCGGAACATTTCCGTGATGAAGGCCGCGACGTACTTATGTTCATCGACAACATCTATCGTTACACCCTGGCGGGTACCGAGGTATCGGCACTGCTGGGTCGTATGCCTTCCGCGGTGGGTTACCAGCCTACCCTGGCGGAAGAAATGGGTGTGTTGCAGGAACGTATCACGTCCACCAAGACCGGCTCCATCACGTCTTTCCAGGCCGTATACGTACCGGCGGATGACTTGACCGACCCGTCTCCGGCCACCACCTTCGCGCATTTGGATGCCACCCTGGTACTGTCCCGTCAGATTGCCGAGCTGGGTATCTATCCGGCAGTGGATCCCCTGGATTCCACTTCCCGTCAGCTGGACCCGCTGGTGGTGGGTGCCGAGCATTACGATACCGCGCGCGCCGTGCAGGGTACCCTGCAACGCTATAAGGAATTGCGCGACATCATCGCCATTCTGGGTATGGATGAACTCTCTGAAGAAGACAAGCAAGTGGTGGGCCGCGCACGCCGTATTCAGCGCTTCCTGTCCCAGCCCTTCTTCGTGGCTGAAGTGTTCACCGGTGCTCCCGGTAAGTATGTAAGCCTGAAGGACAGCATTGCCGCATTCAAGGGCATTGTGGATGGCGAGTATGACCATCTGCCGGAACAGGCCTTCTATATGGTGGGTACCATCGACGAAGTGGTTGAAAAGGCCAAGACCCTCTAAGCGGGAGAACGCACTATGGCAATGACAATCCATGTGGATATCGTGAGTGCCGAGGCCGAAATCTTTTCGGGTACCTCCACCATGGTGTATGCGCCTGCCGAAATGGGTGAAGTGGGTATTGCTCCGCGTCACACCCAGTTGCTGACCCGGCTCAAGGCCGGTGAAGTGCGCGTGGTGGATGACAAGGGCGAAGAACAGAGCTTCTATGTTTCCGGCGGCATACTGGAAGTACAGCCGCACATGATCACTGTGCTGTCCGATACCGCCGTGCGCGCCAAGGACCTGGATGAAGCCGCCGCACTGAAAGCCAAGGAACACGCGGAAAGAATGCTGGCCGATCATCAGTCGGATATCGACTATGCCAAGGCCCAGGTGGAACTGGCGGAAGCCGTGGCCCAGCTGCGGGCCATTGATAACTTACGAGACAAAAAAGGTCGCTAAGCAAGCAACCCGGGAGAAGGCATGACGGATCTGGTAGTCAGTACACATAAAGTGGTATCCATTGTCTACCAGATCATTGATGAAAATGGCAGCGTACTGGAACAGATCGATGTACCGGTGAACTATGTTCACGGTGGCAAGAGCGATGTGATTGAAAAAGTGGAGCTTGCCCTGGAAGGCTGCCGGGTGGGCGACAAGGTGGAAGTGGTGCTGGAGCCCGAAGAAGCCTTTGGCGATCATGACCCCAGCCTGACTTTCACCGATGATCTTGACAATGTACCCCCGCAATTTCA
>CBDUNQ010000663.1:0-1515 GCA_965368625.1 uncultured Gammaproteobacteria bacterium | reverse complement strand
GGCATCGATGATGGTCTGGATACCGATGCCGATGGCAATGGGCTAGCGGATCTATACCAACCCGCACTGGGTGGTACACAGTTGGTTGCCCCGGATAGTGATGGCGATGGAATACCGGATTACCGGGATCTGGATAGTGATGGGGATGGTTCCTGGGATCTGGTCGAAGCCGGAGGCGTGGATGTCAATGGAGATGGCATCATTGATGGTTTTATCGACAGTAATGGCGATGGCATGGATGACCGGCTGTTGACCATTACCGGTGGTTCTCCGTTACCGATCACCGATAGCGATGGTGATGGCATTGAGGATTATCGGGATGCCCCGGATACCCAGGGCAAGGTGCTGACCGGATTGGATTCCATGGGTGGATGTACCCTACACCCCGATGCGCGTTTTGACCCGACGCTGCCAATGGGGTTGGTGCTCAGTCTGTGGTATCTGTTGCGCAACCGGTCTCAAAATCAAAAAACACAGGGGTCTTAGATCACGAAGGATGTTCGAACTTCACAGTAGATGACTGGCTGTGTGCTTCAGACAATGAAGCACGGCAGTGGGCCGCCGCGAGTGGGGTTCGGGCTTACAACAATACCAACACACAAAGGAGTAAGTCGTATGCTGAATAAGGCATGCAGTGCAATATCGTTGAGCCTGTTACTACTGGGAGCACCGCTATCGGTGCTTGCACAGGAAAGGTTTTACGCGGGCCTTGGCCTGGGCCTGTCTCATGTGGATCCGGAAGAAAACAATACCGGCTACGAAGTGGATGATTCCAGGGATTTTGCCTGGAAGCTCACCCTTGGCTATGAAGTCAGTGATCGTCTTAGCCTGGAATTGCTCTATGCAGACCTGGGAGAAGCCACGCTCAAACCGCAGGGTAGTATTGAATACCAGATCTTCGGTGTCAGTGGACGCTATAGTTTTTACCATGAAGATGGCCCTACCGGGTTTGCATCGCACCAGGGCTTTTCCCTGTATGGCAAGCTGGGCGTGGGCAAGATGAACAATGAAGGGGAAAACATCACGTACCACCGGGTGCATGATGTGCATATTCTGTACGGAGTGGGTGCGGAGTATGGAATGGGGGAAGATCTGTCGGTGAACCTGGAGGCGGAATTTTACGATAAGGATGCCGCCTTGTTTTCGGTAAACCTGATAAGACGCTTTTAAGGTTGGTCCACCCACCGGTGTGTAGGCTGGAAGGCGGTTCTTTGCTGGCCTGAGCAGGTACTACCCCGCTTGCAGAGGTTCACTCCAGCCTTGCCGGTGATGGGACTGTGTGAGTGAGTGCCGCCAATTTTCTGTCTATGTGGAGGAGGTTTCGTGCCACCGATGCTTTGTGTCGGAACCGGGATTGTTGGTATACAGAAGGGAGCAACTATTCGTGAACGTTGGAGAAAGTATTTCAACTATATGAATATAAATGAATTTACTATTGCCTAAGGCTTTGCTGCACCCAGGATGCGAGCGCTATGAGCGGATGATTGTAATGATTGAGATGCTCTTTGGCCTGTT
>CBDUNQ010000662.1:0-1516 GCA_965368625.1 uncultured Gammaproteobacteria bacterium | reverse complement strand
ATCGGTATACACATTGTAGGTAACATCATTGTCACGCAATAATCGCCGGGTTTCACCATGGCGACGCCGGAGCTCTTCCACCCCAAGGGTATCCAGGGTGCGGCCCAGATACTCCCAGTGAGTACGTAATTGTCCCGGCGCACTGCACATTTCATCATACACACTGTTCAAATACGGGTAGTTGCCGCATAGAGAGCACTGGGTTTCGGTTTCCAGCCCGGATTCTAGATCAGATGACATGATTCATCTCAGCAGCAGTATTGACCGTTATCGGGCCACAGCAAGGTGGGCGCTGTGGCCATTCATTATTTGGGTATGTAGCGTAGATCCAGTGTATAGGGATGATCGGGATTTCGCTCTTCCTCCGGAGGCACCATGGTTCCCGGCGTGTGGCCATAGGGCCAGAAACGGGCGATTCTTCGGGATTCCGCTTCATTGGCATTGACCGGAAATGTTTCATAGTGACGACCGCCGGGATGCACCACATGATAGGTACAACCACCAATCGAACGTTGATTCCAGGTATCCACAATATCAAAAATCAATGGTGCCTGCACCGCAATAGTGGGATGCAGGCCGGATGGCGGCTGCCAGGCTTTATAGCGCACCCCCGCCACAAATTCACCGCGGGTGCCGGTAGGCCGCAATGGTACCCGGCGGCCATTACAGGTAACCACATGACGGCTTTCCGTCATGCCATTGACCTTCACCTGCAAGCGCTCAACGGAGGAATCCACATAGCGGGAAGTGCCCTGTGCACTCACTTCTTCACCCAGCACATGCCAGGGTTCAATGGCCCAGCTCAATTCCAGCTCAATGCCCTGTTCCACCGTACGCCCGTAGTGCGGGAAACGGAATTCCAGAAACGGCCGAAACCATTCCGCTTTCAGGTCATAGCCGGCAAACTGCAAATCATTGATTACATCCTTGAAATCCTGCCACACAAAATGGGGCAACATGAAACGATCATGCAACTCCGTGCCCCAGCGTACCGGTGTACGGGTATAGGGTTGTTTCCAGAACCAGGCAATCAGGGAGCGCAGTAACAACATCTGTACACAGCTCATCTGATAATGAGGCGGCATTTCAAAGGCCCGGAATTCCAGCAGGCCCAGGCGGCCGGTAGTGGAGTCGGGGGAATACAACTTGTCCATGCAGAATTCCGCCCGATGGGTATTGCCGGTGACATCAATGAGCAGATTCCGCAACAGGCGATCCACCAGCCAGGGTGCCTGCACTTCCCCACTGGGCATTTGCTGAAAGGCGATTTCCAGCTCATACAGGGTTTCATCCCGGGCTTCATCAATACGGGGCGCCTGACTGGTAGGGCCCAGAAAGAGGCCGGAAAACAGATAGGACAAGCTGGGGTGGTTTTGCCAGAAGCTTACCAGGCTGCGTAACAGGTCCGGACGACGAAGAATGGGGCTGTCTGCCGGCGTGGCGCCACCAATGGTGACATGGTTGCCACCGCCGGTGCCACTGTGCCGTCCATCCAGCATGAATTTTTCCGTCCCCA
>CBDUNQ010000661.1:0-1518 GCA_965368625.1 uncultured Gammaproteobacteria bacterium | reverse complement strand
GTCGCACCACCCGTAACTATGAACTTGATAAAACCATCAGCCATACCCGTCTCGCCACCGGAACCATTCGTCGCCTTTCCGTGGCCGTGGTGCTGGATGACAAGCTGGCCGTGGATGAAAACAATGAAGTCAAACGTCAAGCCTGGAGTGACCAGGAGCTGGAACGTTTCACTCTCTTGGTGCGCGAAGCGGTGGGTTTCAATGCGCAACGCGGTGACAGTGTCAATGTGATCAATGCCGCCTTCCAGCAGCCACCGGAGCAGGCGCCTTTGCCTGAGTTGAGCATGATGGAGCAACCCTGGATCTGGGATGTGGCGAAATGGGCCGCCGGTGGATTCGGGCTTCTGATACTGGTGTTTGCCGTGCTGCGTCCGGCACTGAAGGATCTGGCCAAGGCCGGGGTTACCAGTACCACCATGGTTCCTGCCACAGCAGGAGCGGGTGGTGCTGCCGGTGGGGAAGCAGGCATGGGTGCGGATGAGAAAGAGGATACCCTGAGCCTGACCGGTGGCGGCAAGAAGCCGGGCGAAACTCCGCAATTGGAAGCACCGGATGCCTATGAAGAAAATCTGGCCAGGGCGCAAGGGGCCGTGGGTGAAGATCCCAAACGGGTTGCACAGGTAGTCAAGAACTGGATAAGCGAAGATGGCTGAAGCAGGATCAAAACTGAGTGGTACCGATCGTGCGGCAATATTGCTGCTGACCCTGGGTGAAGCGCAGGCGGCGGAAGTGTTGCGCCATATGGGACCGAAGGAAGTGCAGCGTATCGGTTCCGCCATGGCGCAGATGCAAAACGTTTCCCGTGACAGTGTGAATTCAGTGCTGGAAACCTTTGTGGAAACCGTACGGGAACAGACGGCGCTGGGCGTGGGTACCGAGGATTATTTGCGCAAGGTGATGATAGAGGCCCTGGGAGAAGACAAGGCCGGCGGTCTCATGGACCGTATCATGATGGGGTCCAGTACCAAAGGGCTGGAAGCCCTCAAATGGATGGATGCTCGCGCCGTGGCGGAATTGATACGTCTGGAACATCCGCAGATTCAGGCCATTGTGCTTTCCTATCTGGATCCCGATCACGCGGCTGAAGTGCTGACCTTTCTCAGTGACCGGGTGCGTCCCGATGTATTGCTGCGAATCGCTACCCTGGAAGGTATTCAGCCTTCGGCATTGAAGGAACTGGATGAAATCATGGAGCGTCAATTCCATGGCAACCAGAATGTGCAGTCTTCCAGTGTCGGGGGTATCAAGGCGGCTGCAGACATACTCAACTTTGTGGATACTTCTATCGAAGGCGAAATGATGGAAATGATCAAGGATGCCGATGCCGAATTGGGGCAGCAGATTCAGGATCTGATGTTTGTCTTTGATAATCTGATCGATGTGGATGATCGCGGTATTCAGTCACTGTTGCGTGAAGTGTCCTCGGATACCTTGATCCTGGCCCTCAAGGGTGCCGATGAAACCATGCGTGAAAAGATCTTCAAGAATATGTCCAAGCGCGCCGGGGAAATGATGCGC
>CBDUNQ010000660.1:0-1520 GCA_965368625.1 uncultured Gammaproteobacteria bacterium | reverse complement strand
ATGGCTTGGGCATGGTGCAATTCCTGCTCTGTATGACAGGAAGCCCCTACCAGAGACTGCGGCCCCAGGGGCCGCTTCGAACAGGCCGCCAATTGCTGGCCGGTGAGTTGTATACCGTGGGCGCCCAGGGCTTCCACCAGGGCCACTTCACCATTGAGTATCAGGTGGCCATTGGCTTCCCGCACCAGGGGTAATACCTGTTCCGCCAGGGCGACATACGCGGCCGTGTCCAGGGTCTTGGCGCGTAACTGGACCAGGCGGCAACCCCGCGCCATAGCCTTCTGTAAGGCTTCCAGAAAGGCATCGTGATCATCCCCCGGTTCCGGCGTGATGAGATAGCGGTCCGGCAAGCGGGCCGCCTGCACGATGGCACGGTTGGCAGCGGGAAAGTCATAGTTCACCAGATCCAGTGTTGACACCCACTCCACCATTTGCCCTTCCCGGCCATGGGCTTGCCCCTGAAAGGCATCCACGTACCAGACATCGAGCAAAACCGTGCGATCCGGGTATTGATGATGCACCCGCAACAGGGGCCGCGCGTGGGTCACCTGAATACCCAGCTCTTCCCGCAATTCCCGTTGCAGGGCATCGGGAACCGTTTCTCCCGGTTCACATTTGCCTCCGGGAAATTCCCAGAGCCCACCCTGGTGTACATGATCCGGGCGCTTGCTGATGAGCACTCGGCCCTGGGCATCGACAATCACTGCGGCCGCCACATGAAGTGGAGCCATGGTGGTTTCAGGATCGGTAGTCGGCATTGATACGTACGTATTCCGCGGAAAAATCACAGGTCCACACGGTTTCCTGCACATTGCCCCGGGCCAGACGGATATCAATGGTGAATTCTTCCTGGGCCATGACCTTCTTACCCATTTCTTCCCGGTAATCGGGGTTCCGACAACCGCCCCGCACAATACAAACGTCATCGAGGTAGACATCCACCAGGGATACATCCAACTCCTGTATTCCGGCCCGTCCCAGAGCGGCGAGAATCCGGCCCCAATTGGGATCACTGGCCGATAAGGCGGTCTTCACCAGGGGGGAGTGCGCTACACTGTAGGCCGCCAGCAAACATTCCGCAGAAGTACGCCCACCGCTGACCTGTACCGTGACAAATTTATTGGCCCCTTCGCCATCGCGGATCAGCAATTGCGCCAAACGCTGACAAATGGCGATGACGGCATCGCGCAATTGTTCCCATGGCGCCCCACTGGTGATTTCCATTCCCGATTGCCCCGTCGCCACCAGCACGCAGGCATCATTGGTGGAAGTATCGCCGTCCACGGTGACGCGATTGAAGGAACGGTTCACCGCTTCATCCAGCAGGGATTGCAGCTGTGGCGCAGGCACCTGGGCATCGGTGGCGATATAGGCCAGCATGGTGGCCATGTCGGGGCGGATCATGCCCGATCCCTTGGCAATGCCTGTCACGGTGATTTCCTGCCCCTCCATGATGAGCTTCAGCGACATGCCCTTGGCAACGGTATCGGTGGTCATAATGCCCTGTGCCGCTTCAGACC
>CBDUNQ010000659.1:0-1521 GCA_965368625.1 uncultured Gammaproteobacteria bacterium | reverse complement strand
ACCCCGAGGCAATGGTGGCTGCCACGTCGATGCCGTCGGCGACAGCCCCTGAAACCGTGACCACGCCGGTGGCAGAGATTCCACAAAAAACCGTTGTGGATGAGCCGCCAGCGAAAGTGGCAGCCCCGGTCCCCGCCGCGGAACCTTCTGCAGTAGATGAAGATCCTGCTGCGGCCCCCCAGGTGGCCCCGGTGACGCAGGCAGCACCCCAGGCGCCGGTGGTGGAAAAGGTGGTGGCGGGCCGACAGTATTCCGATCGTTTGCGCGATGGCAGTGCCGGGCCGCGGTTGCGCGAGTTGCCGGCGGGTAGTTTCATGATGGGGAGTGGCGCCAGTTCAGCCAATTTTGATGAGCGGCCACGTCGCAACGTCAATGTGCGTGCCTTTTCCATGTCGAGCCAGGAAATCACCTTTGCCCAATATGATCGTTTTGCCCGGGCCACGGGTCGTGCCCTGCCCGCGGATATGGGTTGGGGGCGAGAAGATCGCCCGGTCATCAACGTCAGCTGGGAAGATGCCCATGCCTATACCCGTTGGCTTAGCCAGCAAACGGAGCACAGTTACCGCCTGCCCACGGAAGCGGAATGGGAGTATGCCGCGCGCGCCGGCAGCCAGTCATTGTATCCCTGGGGCGCTGAACTGGGGGAAAATCAGGCAAACTGCTTCGATTGCGGCAGTGCCTGGAGTGGCGCCAAGACGGCTCCCGTGGGCAGTTTCAGCGCCAATGCCTTTGGCCTGCAGGATTTGCAGGGGAATGTGCAGGAATGGGTGCAGGATTGCTATCGTGCCAGCTATGCCGATGCGCCGGACAATGGTCTGGCGGTGCTGGAGGTCGACTGTAGCGAACGTGTGGTGCGGGGTGGCGCTTATTCCAGCCCAGGTGACCGTTTGCGCAGTGCGGCCAGAGGCAAACTGGTACCCGATACCCGACTGGATAACGTGGGCTTTCGCGTGGTACGTACCCGTTGAGTGGGTGATTTCAGAAGTCGCTGAAGTTGACATCAGGCCCCAAGTCCGTACCCTGCGCGACCCATGGCCCATATACTTGCAATTGGCATTGCCACCCTCGATATCATCAACACGGTAGACGGTTATCCTGCCGAGGATAGCGAGGTGCGGGCGTTGGCCCAGCACATGCGCCGTGGAGGCAATGCAAGCAACACCCTGGTGGTGCTGAGTCAGTTGGGGCATCAATGCAGTTGGGGTGGGGTATGGGTGGATGAACCCGATGCCCGGCATATTTGCTCAGAGCTGGACCAGTATCATATCGATAGGCAGTGTTGCCGCGTAGAGGCGCAGGGCAAGGTCCCTACCTCTTATATACTCCTCAATCAACACAATGGCAGCCGCAGCATCGTTCATTACCGGGATCTTCCTGAATATGCCTTTTCCGATTTTCAGCAGGTGGATCTGGAGCCCTACGACTGGCTGCATTTTGAAGGCCGCAATCCGGAAGAAACCCTGAAAATGATGGAGTGGGCACGTTCCAGGCAGCCACAGTTACCCATTTCCCTGGAAGTGG
>CBDUNQ010000658.1:0-1529 GCA_965368625.1 uncultured Gammaproteobacteria bacterium | reverse complement strand
CTCCTGTGCAAAAACCGTACGCGCGAGATATTCAAGATTCACCTGATGAACAATGCCGGTATCCGGTGGCACTACCTTGAAATTGGAAAAGGCGGTCTGCCCCCACTTAAGAAACTGGTAGCGTTCCCGGTTGCGTTGGTATTCCAGCTTGGCATTGAGATCTTCCGCATCTTTATTGCCAAAGGAGTCGATCTGTACCGAGTGATCGATGACCAGCTCTGCCGGTTGCAAGGGATTTATCTTTTGCGGATCACCGCCCAGCGATTTCATGGCATCGCGCATGGCTGCCAGATCCACCACGGCAGGAACACCGGTAAAGTCCTGCATCAGTACCCGCGCCGGGCGAAAGGCGATTTCCCGGCTGGGGGCTTGTTGGGGGTCCCATTGGATCAGCGCCTCGATATCTTTTGCAGTGACGGTTTTTTCATCTTCATACCGCAACAGGTTCTCCAGCAGCACTTTCAGGGAAAAGGGTAGGCGCTGCACCTTGCTGGCAGCGGATAGCGCGCCCAGACGGAAGATCTCATAGGATTTGTTATTGACCTGAAGCGTGCCGCGGGTGGAAAAGCTGTCTTTCATACTGACTCCTGAATCCTGGGATCACAGCCCAGGATGCGGTATTGGTGATGGTCCGTATCCTGCCAGGGGCATTACCGGAAAAGCACGGATTATGAAGCATTTAGGGCGTGTGTAACAGTACTGAAAAAGAAGCTGTTAGGGGGGATGTTGCGATTGCATACAAGTTTAAAATTGAATAATTTATATGAATTACATATAGATATGGGTATTAATTAAAGTTAATAGACCGAAAAACACCCGGGAGTGGTTTGGGCTAGGGCCTGTTAACAGGCCCTAGTGAAGTGAGCGGGCTTCCAATTGTTGCCAATGCTCCACGGCGCGAATCAACCGGCTGCGGGAAAACAGCAGTTTCCAGCGCCGCCCCCCGGCCTGATGCCAAAGCACCGCGGAGCGCATGGCGGCCAACAGCAGGGCGCGAATCCAGTTGGCATTTTCAGGGATGGCGAGCTGTGCCTGATCACCTTGCACCAGAATGCGGGGTTGCAGGGTACTCAGGGTCTGCTGGTAGATTTCCGCCAGGCGTGCAATGACCCGGGGGTCTACCAGGGAAAAATTATCGGCTTCTGATAACGCCAGTTGGATACCGGTACCGATCTGTTGCAACATCTGTGTCTGCTGGCTGAGTTTGCGCTCCAGATGCAGGACGGCAATGGCATAGCGGCTCAACTCAAGGTCGGCACCGGACAGGGCGCCGGACAGGTGTTGCTTGACCAGGCGCAAACCCGTTCGCAAACCTCCCGGATTGCCGTATACCTCCAAAGCACTGTCAGCCTCCAGCTTGAAGATACTGGAGATGCAGGTTTCCATGGCCTGGGTATCCCGTGGTTTACCCTGGGCAACCTGTTGTACCAGTTGGACCGCCTGAAGCAGGCCGGCCAGCGCAAGGGCGCGTTCTTCATCGCTGTGTTGCATACCGGATTTCTCCACTCAATTGCGTGCCAGCTTCTGTG
>CBDUNQ010000657.1:0-1533 GCA_965368625.1 uncultured Gammaproteobacteria bacterium | reverse complement strand
GATGTGGCCGCCATTGCCAATGCCGGGCCCACCGCCGCGCAATTCCTGGAAGCCTTTGCCGCCGTGCTGACTTCCCAGACCTCGGACGGGGGAGCGCTTTTCAATCCTGCGGGAACCGCCTTCACGGTCAGCAACCCCCTGGGTAGTGATACTGGCTGGGGCTTTGGCTGGGATGACATCACCGTGGTCAAGCTGGGCTTCAACTATGATTACAGTGACCAGTGGACCCTGCGTGCCGGGATCAACCATGGCGAAAATCCCATCGACAGCGAGGAAAACCTGTTCAATATTCTGGCGCCCGGCGTGGTGGAAACCCATCTGACCCTGGGTTTCAGTTATCGCCCGACGGATAATAATGAAGTAACCGTAACCTATATGCGTGCCTTCAATGTGGATCAGAGCTACCGTTACAGTACTCCGTTCCCGGGTTTCGGTACGCCCACCTATGATACGGAAATCGGCATGGACCAGAATGCCCTGGAAGTCAGCTACGCTTGGCGCTTCTAAGTCACCCAGTGATGGCTGTAATGGCATGAGAAAGGCGGAAAGGGTCATGGTCTCATGGCCCTTTCTTATATTTGACTGAAGCTTGGGTTCGTACTTGCCGATAAAATGACATAGAATCGGCATGACCAACACTTGGAGGTTAGGGGAAAATGATTAATAAATTGATGAAATGGGCCCTGGTGATGTTTGCGTCTGTCGCTCTGCTGGTGCCCATGTCGGCTACCATGGCAGCCGACAAGTATCTGACATTTGTGCTGGCATACAAAGGACCGGGTGATTTCGATGCCAAGGTCGCCGAAGTGAAGCAGAAACTGGAGGGAATCGGGTTTACCATCGTGGGTGACTATCTACCCTCAGAAAATGCACATATTGTTATTTTCACCAGTGATGCCCTTCGCAAAGTGGCTTCAAAATCCGAGTATGGCGGTTTCGGCGCTGTGTTACGGGCCTCGATTAACAAGGTCGGCAATGAGATTCAGGTAGCCTATGTGAATCCTGAATATCTGGCCTATGGATACCGTCTGAAAAGTGACCTCAGCAATACCCGCGAAGCATTGGAAAAGACCCTGGGAAACATCCAGTACTTCGGTTCCAAGGAATTGACGCAGCGTAAGCTGGCCAAGTATCACTACACCTTTGGCATGGAGTATTTCGACGACCCCTATATATTGGCCGAATATGGTAGCCATAAAGAAGCCCTGGCCATGGTGGAAAAGCATCTGGCATCCAATACGGCAGGCGTACGGCAACTCTATCGACTGGATATTCCGGGTAAGGAAGAATCTATTTTCGGCGTATCCATGCGGGCTCCTGCCGGTGGCGATGAGCATATGGATGATGTGTTTCAGATGAGTGTGGTGGACTTTGAGGGCTTGAAGCAAAATGCCTATCTGCCATACGAAGTCATGGTTACCGGTAAGCGCGTGGTGGCGTTGCATATGCGCTTCCGTATGGCACTGCACTTCCCCGGCTTGAAGATGATGGGTGATAACAGCTTTATGAAGCTCATGGCTAGTCCAGAAGCTA
>CBDUNQ010000656.1:0-1533 GCA_965368625.1 uncultured Gammaproteobacteria bacterium | reverse complement strand
GGATCAGGGCGACCTTGAGATAATGTATTAATCGGAATGTTCCTTACCCGTTGGGGCTTGCTTTATACAATTGCGTCCACCGTGCTTGGCCGCATAGAGTGCCTGGTCAGCGCGCGCGATGAAAGCCTGCATGGTTTCCTGATGATCATACTCTGCCAGCCCAAGGCTTAGTGTGATATTGAGTTCTCTGTCGTGAACATGTACCGGTGTATCGGCCACTCTCCGGCGCAGGCGCTCTGCTATCTCCGCAGAAACCGTGGCATTGGCATCATAGAAAATAATCAGAAATTCTTCGCCGCCATAGCGTCCTACCAAATCGAAATCACGTACCGAGGATTGCATGCGCCCCACCACATCCTGTAGCACCTGGTCACCGATAATATGTCCATGACGATCATTGATTTCCTTGAAATGATCCAGGTCCACCATGGCGATACACAGGGGTGCCTGCTGCTGCCGGGCTTGCCGCATTCTGATTTCCAGAACCCGTAGCGTGTAAAAATGGCTGGCTGACCCGGTAAGGTCGTCGGTTTCCACTTGCTTGCGTAACCCGGATTCCATCTTACGCAGGGACTTCAACGAACGTTGCAGTTTATTGACCTTGCTGTTGTGGTACGCATCGATGGCCAGGGACATATCAAGGCTGGTGATTTTCAGAATAAATGAGATCAATGCGTGCCAATCCTGTGGCCGCTGCCGAATGGAATCTGGAATATGGTTGATCAGTTGTTGCTGTAGTGCCTGATACGCACATTCATAGAGACTCAGATCCAGGCCCACCTGGGCATGAGCCAAACCCACCTTGTAGCGGGTCTCCAGGTAGTGGTCACTGTCAAAATGAACCCCCAGACTCGAGAGGTAGGATTGGTGGGTGGCACTCAGTTGCTCCAGGTCTACTCCCGAGTGTGTCAGTATTGCCTTGAGGGAGGCACTGCTACTGATGGTTTGATAGAACTGATGAGTGATGTTTTCGAGGTGTGGCTGTATGACACAGCTTTGCAGTTGATCGCAAAGTAAGTGGTCGCTGGCCGTTAAGTCCAGAATGGCAAGGTGTTCTCGCCATTTATCTTTTTCGATCGGGCTATGAATCGGCCAGGTTTCCATTTTTTATATAATTTTTTGATGGTTATATGATTTATTGGGACCTTGCCCTTAACAGAAAAATGGGGTGGCCTATATAGAGAAGAGGGAAATGAAGGTGGTTTTATTCCCTGCTGCATTCCCATGGCGTGATAGAGATCCGTCATGGTCTATGAACCCTGAAGGGATTGACGATGATTACCGGGCGATTCTTGCGCGTACCCGCCTGACCTGCTGTTGCAGTGCGGGTATCACTTCGGCTTCAAACCAGGGGTTTTTCCGTAACCAGAGATTGTTTCGCGGGCTGGGATGAGGTAGTGGAAACAAGGCGGGTGCATAGGTTTTCCAGGAACGGACGATGTCCGTAACCGTGCGGCGTTGTGCATCTTCCAGATGCCATGCCAAGGCATACTGCCCCACCAGTACTGTCAATGCGATGTTCGGCAACCGGTC
>CBDUNQ010000655.1:0-1534 GCA_965368625.1 uncultured Gammaproteobacteria bacterium | reverse complement strand
CGGGAGAATCGGGACAAGGGACCATGTCAGTGATTATTGTTTGCTGCCGGCAAAGGTACCACGGGTATTGTTCATACCGCTCCAGGTTCCGGTCAGGGCACCATCAAAGCCAACGGTACCCGTAAAGGTGGCGCCGCTGCTGGTGCCGCCCTGGGTCAAAGTCGCCTGGCCGCTGCTGGTAAAGGAGCCGATGATACTGAAACTGCCGCCGAAATTATCGTTGCCGGTGCCGCTCAATGTGCCATCGCTGCTGACCGATACCTGCCAGCGGCCACTGTCATCACCGCTATAGGTGCCGCTATAGCTACCCGCATAGGCCGTCAGAATCGTGGATTGCAGATGGCTTTGCGCAGCGGCGCTGCTGATCAGGGTGGTGCTGGCGGTAAGAGCGGTAATGGCCGTGACCAGATCCGTGGCCGATTCAAAGTCGGCAACACTCTTATGGAAATCGATACTCATACCGGTGGCGGCTGAGGTAACCGTGGAGCTGATGGTGACGCCATTATTCGGGTCATTGTCATCGTCCAGGGTCAACAGAAAACGGGTGATATTGACCACGGTGGGATGGGTTTCATCCACGGCACCGGGCACCAGGGATACGGGCGTCAGGGTGGAGGCGCCCATGGCAGTGCCGATGACAATATCGCCGATATGAAAGGTTACCGTTTCCCCGGCAATATAGTTGAAGGTGCCATTGCTGTCCGTGGTTCCACTCTGGGTGGCGGTTTGATACTGCATGCCATTTACCGCACTGTCGAGAAATACCCCCTGGGTGGTTGCCGTGCCTGGTGTGCCACTGCTGGAAGAGCTTCCTCCACAGGCGCTGAGAAGTAATGTGAGACTACTGATAATAAAAATATAGCATTGCTTTCGAGAAATCATGGTGTTCTATCCCCTTGCGAATACATTACAGACACCGAGCTGTATACAAGCACCACGGACGCGGACGAATGATTCCGCTACCCTGTTCCGTGTCGGTGTTGAAAAAAACGAAAATGCGTGGAGTGATTGTGTGCGGTGTTGCCGCACACCTAGGAAAGTATTATTTGAATACAACCGCACCTGCTACCCGCTCCTGACCATCCCCGTATGTGCAGGGCTATTATCAACCATGACCGGGTGCGGTGTTATGGCTCAGTTGATATTTCCAGTAGGGAAACTTCCAGTGATGCTTCCACACATGGCGAAATCAAACCGGGTACGGATGCTTTATCAGGGGGCTGTTTCGGAAATAACGACATTCACACTGGGTGCATCCTTTACCGATACCGGGCCGAAGCGGCCGATGAGATCGCCGCTTTGAGTCATGGCATTGCCGGATTTGGAAACCCGTGCCATGACCATCACTTCATCAAAATTGGAGAGTTTCATGGCGGGCATCATGGCACTGCTGTCATCCAGCGTAACCGTTACCGGGAGCGCCCCTACGGTTTGCCGCGAAATGGAGAGGGGCATGCGCGGGCCGGATACGGCCTGGGCATAGATAAACAGGGTATCCTGGGGACTGACTTTGGCCTGCAGGCTTTGTTCCAGG
>CBDUNQ010000654.1:0-1548 GCA_965368625.1 uncultured Gammaproteobacteria bacterium | reverse complement strand
AGGAATTCCCGGAACTTGTCTGCCTGACGGGATACCAGGGTGGGAGCGCAGCACTGGGGAAACCAGGCGGTGTACAGCTTTTCATTGGCGTCACGCAGGCTGGCACAGCGGTTGACCACCAGGCAGCCCTGACGTTCGGCCTGCTCCAGCAAGTGGGTGCTATAAAAGAATTCCAGGTCCAGGGGAGGGTCCTTGCGCATTAAAATGACATCCAGCTCATGAAGCGGCAATTCTTTGACGCTCCCCGTCCAGGCGAACCAATCTTCCCGGCGATCAAAAACCTGCACCGGCCGCATTTGTCCGTAACTGACCCCGTCGCGCTGAAACAGGTGGGGTTGTTCCATGTAGAAGAGCTCCCAACCCCTGGCCTGGGCGGCCAAAAGCATGGCAAAGGTACTGTCTTTATAGGTTTTGATGGATTCCATGGGATCCATCACCACCCCCAGGCGTATGGTCATGTTGTGGCGCTCCTGTGGCAAGTTGCAGTAGCCATTCCAGAAAATTGTGCAAGTTGCGGCATAGTATAAAGTTTATCGACGGGTGGACGATAGACAGGCATGAAGGCCAAAGTCGGGTCGGAAACGACTGGCTCCACTGGCAGGAGGATCCTACATGTGCCGGGATGCGCAAGGTTGACTGGTTGGGTATGAGGGTGTGTGCTGGGCTGCAAGTGCTTCCTGTAGTTATGGATTTGTTGAATTTATTGTGATAACAAGGCAGGCTGCAGGTGGTAAAGGAAGGCAACACTTACATAACTACTAATTTTGATTCCACCCAAGAGGGTGGGACGATGGAAGGCACACATATGGATACAGGAATGTCTGGACTCAAAGTCATGGTAATTGACGACAGCAAGACCATCCGCCGGACGGCGGAAACCTTGCTCAAGAAAGAAGGCTGTGAAGTGGTTACCGCCACTGACGGCTTTGAAGCGCTGGCGAAAATTGCCGATACCCATCCCGATATCATTTTTGTCGATATCATGATGCCGCGCCTGGATGGATATCAGACCTGTGCGCTGATCAAACACAATCAGATTTTCAAGGATACCCCGGTGATCATGTTGTCCAGCAAGGATGGCTTATTCGATCGCGCGCGTGGCCGGATTGTGGGCTCTGATCAGTATTTGACCAAGCCCTTCACCAAGGAGGAATTGCTTGGCGCGATCAAGGATCATGTGAGCGCAGTGGCATAAAAGTACCAGGAAAAACGTCAAGTAAGATTGACAGTAATCATGCCAGCGGTTTTCAGAAATCGCGGTAGGGCAGCTTGAGTACCGATCTGTGCAGTGCCAGGCGGGAAAGGGGTTTGTACGGAAACAACAGTAACACAAGAGACTAGGAGAAGAAGATGGCACAGATCCTGATTGTGGATGATTCTCCCACGGAGGCCCATGTGTTGAAAGGTATGCTCGAAAAAAATGGGCATCAGACTTTCACCGCTGAAAACGGCACGGATGGGATAGAACGGGCCAAGGAGTTGAAGCCCGACATCATTCTTATGGATGTGGTAATGCCCGGAATCAATGGTTTCCAGGCCACCCGCAAG
>CBDUNQ010000653.1:0-1553 GCA_965368625.1 uncultured Gammaproteobacteria bacterium | reverse complement strand
AAAGCAGGGTTTTGGTAAACGTCTGCAGCGCGGCTTCGTCACCCAGTACTGGCGTAGTGGATTGGGACCAACCCTGGTCCTGACTGTACCAGAAGGTGCCGAAGCCGGTTTCAAATGAAATCCACCAGTCGGTCATCATGCCATCCCGGTATCCAGGGGATAGTGAGGCAACAATCTGGGTAAAGTCGCCGGATTGTACCGTGATCGCACCGCTGGAGTTGTTGGCCAGGATTTCCGGGTTTGGTGGATTCAGCGCTTCATCGGTGTATACCGTTGCGGTAAAACCTGCCACCTGCGTGGCGACGTTCTGTAAGGCGAGAGCGGCATTGGCGCTGTCAGCCTGATTGGTGTCGATTCCGCAAGGGATATTGGCACAAAGGATGTTCGGGTTGGAAAATTTGTTGATGGCCGGTGCGCTGAAGATGTGAGGGTAGGTCATGATGGTGGCGAACAAGCTATCCACACCGTAGCCGACGCCATAGTCAAACACGCCGCCCACACTTCCCTGCAGCCGGGAGTGTCCCAGGGACATATTGTGGCCCAGTTCGTGAGCCAGGGTAGTAGCGCTGCAATCGATGCCCACCACACTGTAGGCCCAATCATTCATGCCACGGTAGAATTGACCATTGTTCCCCTGCAGTAAAAAGCCGATACCACATAGATAGGAGCCACCCCCTGTGGAGCTGCGGGTGTCCAGCAAGGTGACGAGGTCGGCACCGTGGGTTCTGCGTAGAGAAGCCACTTGTTGGTCGTAGCGGATGGTATCGAGGTTTTGCTCGCTGACGCCGGTGCCGTCGTGATTGTCATATCGTTCGCTATGAACCAGACGTAAACTGACATCAACGCTGCTGGCAAGGTAGGCGCTATTGGCCACTTCCAGCATATGGTTGATACGTGTGGAAGGGTCGCCGGCGTATTTGTTAGCCGCCGCTTGTGTGTAAAGCGCCATTACATCCACCTGCGTGGCGGCATGGGATACGCTGAGACTCAGAAGTAATGCCACGGCAATGGTGGCAATAGGATAAGGCATTTTTATTCTGTTCTTGATGTACATGGTATGTCCTTATGATGTTGTTATCTTGAGTTTCCTGTCTTTCGCAAGCCGGGCTGCCCATAGAGTCATTAACTGGCACCGTGCGCCTGCTTGTGCTTATCTCACGGGATTTCCCCTCGGAATGATGAAGTCAGGTTTGCTGTAATCGATTTCGGCATTGAGGTCTGCTGCAGCGGCCACCCATCCGGTATTGCCATGGGCTTCCAGATGGTAGCTGCCGTTGGGGGTATCAATGCTGGCAAAGCTGGAATCCTTACCCTGAGTGATGACTACGCGAAAGTGATCGCCATACTCTTCCAGATGGCCGCGCCAAGTGGTGTCACCGTTATTGTGTTTGATCATCTGCTCCACTTTACCCGTGAATGCGGCTTCCAGCTGTGGAATCGGTACCGTCATGCGTTGACCGACCCGCAAATTACCAATGGCCGCACGATCAATGGCGACGGTTTTTCGGATCCCGTCCTGTTCCTTCTCCTGAGTTTCTGATGGTGTGGTGACA
>CBDUNQ010000652.1:0-1553 GCA_965368625.1 uncultured Gammaproteobacteria bacterium | reverse complement strand
CCATCCGGAAACACATTCATACCGTCCCAGATCCCGGCGCATCCACAATAAGCCCCCGGGGCAATCAAGGATATTGGCAATGGCCTGAATCGCGCGGTCTCGCAGCTCGCTACCTTCACCATCGGCGGTAAGGGTACGAATGAAGCGAAGCCATTCATCCCGGTATTCGTATTTGTAATGAAAAAAGTGCTTGTTGATGATGACGCGAAGATAGGCACGCAGCTGTCCGGAAAACAGCAGCACTGCAAGCAGCAGCAGTGCAGCAAACAGGAAAATAGCCTGGGCAACGGTACCCCAGCTACCACCATAACTGCGCACGAAATAGCCGCCTAGCCCCATGGCAAGAAGGTAGATACCGGTACCCAGCAAGGCTACCGTATGCAGTACCACTCGCCGGGAAACATAGACTTCCACTGACCAGTGAGGGTCTCTCACCATGGCTATCGCGAGAATGGGAACCACCATGGCATTTACAATACCGCGGGCATACCAGAGCGATGCATCGATACGCTGAAACAGCAACGCATCTGAATACAGGTAAAAATCGTATACAAACAGCCCGCCTACTGCCACACAGAGATATTTAACGGCTCTTCTCGATTCAGGCCGCACATTGCGAATCAACTGCTCAATGAGTATCAATCCGAAAATG
Organism: uncultured Gammaproteobacteria bacterium; assembly: GCA_965368625.1. GTDB lineage: Bacteria > Pseudomonadota > Gammaproteobacteria > DSM-19610 > DSM-19610 > JAIVHA01. Next base: position 901 of record CBDUNQ010000652.1, on the reverse strand, counting down.
GCAATGGCCATATGCCCTGCGAGCAAACCATCGATACCCGTTGCACTTACCAGGGGCAAACCGGAAAAATAGCGCTGGGAAGTAAGCGCCGTGAGAAACAGCAAAAAAGAACCGGTGATCAAAACCACCGAGCGAAAGCGCCTGCGCGCCAGTTCACCATCTCCATATCCGGCGGTTACCGCCCGGCCCAGGAAGACGATCCAGGCAAAATTACGCACCATCTCCAGGACGTGGGTCACATAAAGGGATTCTTCAAAATACACCTGCCATGCGGCCACTGACAGCCATGCAAAACTGCTGGCGGAAGCCAGCAATAAGAGGCTCTTTTGCGCACGGCCGCGCGACCCGGTAAGCAATACCAGGGATAGCAGCAGGAATGCCAGGGCACCTGCTGAATAGCTATAGACTCCTACTGACAACATTCAGTCCGACCCCCTTACGCCTACGACCTGCTTTCACGCACTCAGTAACTACAAACAACATCTAGTTATAAATCTGCGTAAAAAACGCGGATGGGTTTGGTACTGCGGACCTCCACTATAGCGCCAGGCACTCACACTGCCAAGCTGGAATACGCTGCCGCGACGCCTGAACGAAAACCTGGATACCCTATAAAATCCATAGATTTCATATAGATAAAAAAATGAAACCCCCGGCCGAGGAAGCCGGGGGGCGGTGATCACCGACCAGAAACTCACTGCAATTGCTGCAGCACTTCCTGTGCCTTCTCCTTTTCTCGGAATTCGCCCAGCTCCAGAGCCTTGGACAAATGGATTTTAGCACCGGCCTTGTCACCTTCGCTGTGCAAGGCCATACCCAGGTGATAGTTGAACACCGCCACATTGGGTGACTGCTCCACCACTTGCTTGAGTATCTCGGCAGCCTTGGCAGCATCTCCCGT
>CBDUNQ010000651.1:0-1559 GCA_965368625.1 uncultured Gammaproteobacteria bacterium | reverse complement strand
CCTGATACCAGAATGCCAGGAAAGCCAGTGCCACTGCGGCCAAAAAGTAATAGCCGGCCAGCCGCCAGCAGCTGGGGTTCGTGGCCCAGCGGGCCTGTGCGAACGGCGTATGGCCTTGCAGCGGCCAAAGCCATGCGGTGAACAAACCCAGCAAGGCACCGGTGGGCACGTCAATAAAGTGGTGCTGATAGGTGGTCAGTACGGATATGGCGATGAGGCTGGCGAGGAAATGAAATACCCAACGCAAGATGCGAGGCAGATGCTGAGCGTACAGTTCCCAGAGAATCACCAATAAAGCGATATGCAGGGAAGGCGCCTGATTATAGGGTTGATCGAAAGCAGTCAGCAGGGAGAACAAGCCACCGAAAAATCCACTGGTTTCAGGACGTGTACTGCCAAAGCCCAGAGGAAAGAGTATAAAGCAGCCCACCGCAATAATTTGTGCCGTCAATAAACGCAAGCCGTGACGCTGAAGCTCGGTTTTGCTAGTGCAGATAAAGAAGGAAAGCACATACAGGATATCGATACTCCAGTAGGGGACGATGGTCCAAGGCACAAAGGGTATGTGTTGCTCCCAGGAAAACTTCAGCGTACCCACGTCAGGATTGTGCGCGGCAAGTTCATTGGCAAGGCCATAACTGAGGAAGAAAAAAGGCCCCAGAAACAATAACCACCCTAGTGCTTGCTTCCAGAGATCCTGCTTAGCCGCCCTATTCCGGATTTCTTGTCGGGGTTGTTTCGGGTCCATGGCCGTTTCCTAGTTTTTGCGGGCCAGTGAAACCGTAAAGATGCCCCAGGGGTCTATGCGCTGTTCTACTTTGGTAAACCCGGCAGCGGCCACCAGTTGGTCCATTTCCAATTGGCTGCGGCGGCGCATTACCCAGGCTTCGCCATTACGATGACTGGTCAGAGCGCGGGCAATCATTTCCAGTTGCGGGTGCCAGGGTTGGTTGGTATAGATCAGGTAGCCACCGGAATCGATGGATTGGGCAAAGCCCTGCAAAGAAGCGCGAATCAAGTCATTATCAGGAAAGAGTTCATACAAGCCGGAAACCACACCCAGGGTTGGGCGATGGGTAAAAGAAGCATAGCTATCCGTTGCGAAGGCATCGGCTTTGTTGAAGGTGGCAATTTCATCAAGCCCTTTTTGGGTAATGAGCTGGCGCCCCTGGGTAACGTTCACGTCACTGTAATCGCGCAGAGTGATGGAATCTGGGCGGCGTTGAACCGTTTCCATGGCTTCCAGCAGGTAGCGGCCATGCCCGGCGGCTACATCGAGAATATGTAACGGCCTTGCCTCTGTATGCAGATGATCTGCCGCCAGTCGAATCAATTCTTCCACATGGCGTTTGCGTTGCCGTATGCCACGCCAACCAATGCTGTTCAAATAAAATCTGTCGAGGATCGCGCCGGCAATGAAACGTCCCCTGGGTTTGTTTTCATAGACATAATCCAGGGTACTGCCGGAATCAAAACCGCTGACATGACCCAGTTGCACACCCGCTGAGAGCCTGCCCGCCATGCGGAGTGTTGTGCGTGTGAGCGCCCAGTAGGCTGAG
>CBDUNQ010000650.1:0-1566 GCA_965368625.1 uncultured Gammaproteobacteria bacterium | reverse complement strand
CATGTTGGTGGATTCTCATTGTCATCTGGATATGATCGATCTCGAACCCTACGGTGGTTCATTGCATCCTGTATTGCAGGCGGCGGCAGAGCAGGGTATTGAGCACATGCTGTGCGTCTCGGTCAATCTTGAAGACTGGCCCCGTATGCGGGAAAAAGTACAGGGTTATGATCAGGTATCCCTTTCCGTAGGCGTACACCCCGATTATCCAGATTGCCAGGAGCCCACGGTGGCAGGCCTGGTGGAGGCGGCTGCGAACCCCGGCGTGGTGGCCATTGGGGAAACGGGCCTGGACTATTACCACGGGGAAGGGGATCTGGAATGGCAGCGGCAGCGTTTTCGCCTCCATGTGGCGGCTGCGCGGGAATGCAAAAAACCCCTGATTGTGCATACCCGGGAAGCCAAGGCCGATACCCTGCACGTGCTCAGAGAAGAAAAAGCAGATGAAGTTGGTGGTGTACTTCATTGTTTTACAGAAGATTATGATATGGCAAGCCAAGCCATAGACCTGGGGTTCTCTATTTCCTTTTCCGGTATTGTCACCTTCAAGAATGCCCACAGCCTCAAAGAGGTGGCCAAGCGGATCCCCCTGGAGCATTTGCTCATTGAAACGGATTCACCCTACCTGGCGCCGGTACCCAAACGTGGCAAACCCAATCAGCCTGCCTATGTACGTCATGTGGCGGAATATCTGGCGGAGCTGCGTGGCGAATCCCTGGAGACATTGGCGCAGGCCACCACGGAAAACTTTTACCGCTTGTTTGCATCGGTAACACGGACACCAACTGGGTAATATATTCATCTGTTTTCGCATAAAAGCCCTGACATACAGGTAGCGTGCCTCAGATCGTAGTAAATACGTGCAGTTGCTGATCCCAGTGGAAACAGATAACCCATATCACTCCTGTTACGATGTAATGATCTGTCTTACCTGGTAACCGCAGCCCATGAGATTTTCATTTCTCTGGCGTAACTCACAGACACATCATCACAGTGGATATGGATAGCACAGTGAGTAATGGCAGCTCTACACTCCCTTGGATACATGGCCATGACTCCGGGTAAAGAATTTCCCTGTATAGCCGCTACCCTGTGACAAGTATCATACGGTATCCCTGGATATACACAGTTGGCCAGGCCGTTGGCAGACTGGCGGAGCCGGATCGCACCGTCCCTCATTTCGCACAGGATTCGCAGACTCTGGCAGTGGAATGTCATTGTCTGACCACAGGAATCCTGTCTGGCAGTCTGGAGATGGATGTGGAGCGCAGAAAACACCCTCGAATCAGTATTCTGGTCGACCTGGAAATGGCGGTTGGCAACCACGGAGTAGCCCGTGGTGTGGCCTTGAACCTAAGCCGGGAGGGAATCTCACTACGTCTGGAAGAAGGGGATCCGCCGGAACTGGACAAGGTGGTGATCATCACCTTCAAAATCTGGACCGGGCGGGAACGCCTGTCGCGCTCACTCAATGCCCGTGTACTGCGAATGGAAGACGGCCAGGTAAGCCTGAAATTTGAAGATCATGATCCCATTTCCGAAGCGGCGATCCAGGATCTGCTGTTT
>CBDUNQ010000649.1:0-1568 GCA_965368625.1 uncultured Gammaproteobacteria bacterium | reverse complement strand
CAGGAAACACTGGAGGCTGCGCTGCTTATCAGTGTATTGCTGGCACTATCCACACGATTGCGAGCGGGGAAGTCATGGCTTGTCTACAGTCTTTTATTTGGTTGTGTCGGTGCCATGCTGTATGCATTGAATCTGACTGAGATTTCCCAATGGTTTGATTATGTGGGTCAGGAAGTGGTGAATGCCATGTTGCAGATATTGATTTATCTGTGTATCAGTATCTATGTGCTGCTATACCTCAAGGCGCATACTCATGAATCCGATAATGTGGCGGTTGAAACAACATTGGATAAAGGGCTTACCTATGCAGCAACCGCAGTTATATCCCTGGCGATCATCCGTGAAGGTTCGGAAATCATTCTCTATTTAAGCGGATTCATTCAGACCGGAAGTGACGTTTCCGCGGTCCTTGCAGGGAGTGGAATAGGCTTCGGCATCGGACTCAGTGTCGGTGTGATCCTGTTTTATTTGTTGCTGTCGGCAAGTCGGAAGGGCATTGTACTCTTTTCAGTCTTCCTGCTTTCCCTGTTCGCCGGAAATATGGTCTCACAGGCGGCGCTGCAACTGACGCAGGCGGATTGGATCGGGCACACCCAGGCAGTTTGGGATACCTCTCATTGGATAGCCGAGGATTCAGTTGTTGGTCAGCTGCTTTATGCCATGATCGGTTATGAGGCGACGCCATCCTCCGCTCAGTTAGCCTGTTATCTGGCAGGGTTTATCACTGTTCTCTGCGCCGCCTATGCGGGTAGTCGATTCCCCACAAGCAAGGTCTTCAATGAACGCAACGTGTAAGCAGCCTTTTACATCATGAAGCGAAATACTATAAATCCATGCCATGTCCGGGTATCTGTGTTGGGCTGGCTGTCACTCTATTTGATATCGGGCTTCGCCATGGCCGATGGTGTCGTGGTGGATAAGATCTACCATCCTTATGTGCAAGCCCAGGAACAGGAAATAGAATGGAGGGCGATGATCCTGGATGATCAGCCGGGACAGGTGGATCACACCCGTAGCTACCGGTTGGCCTATGGCCGCTCACTGAATGACCGTTGGTTTGTCGAGGCTTATCTGGTGGCCAAGGAATCCAGTGAAGAAGATCTTGCGCTTGAAGCGGTGGAACTGGAAGCCCTGCATCAGCTCACCGAGCAGGGTGAGTTTTTTCTGGACTGGGGCATGCTCTTCGAGTTGGAAAAAGAAAATAACGCAGATCGTTGGGAATTTTCCACCGCGCTTATCCTGGAAAAGGAATTGGGTAGGTGGAGTGGCACGGGCAATTTATATTTGATTCAGGAGTGGGGCTCCGATATTGATGATGAATTGGAAACCGCTCTTGGGCTTCAGGCACGCTATCGGTATTCACGCGCATGGGAGCCGGCACTGGAATTTTATAGTGGGCAGGATACCCGGGTATTGGGCCCCGTATTGCTCGGCCAGTTGAAATTCGGCATTAAACGCCAGTTGAAATGGGAGGCAGGCTTCCTTTTTGGCTTGGATGACACCAGCCCCAACCAAACGCTGCGTCTGCTTGCTGAATTTGAATTTTGATTTGGATGTTCGTTTCCCTA
>CBDUNQ010000648.1:0-1583 GCA_965368625.1 uncultured Gammaproteobacteria bacterium | reverse complement strand
GAAGTGGATGGCAGCCATTGTATCTCTTCGGCTGCCAGCATTTCGGTACTGTAGCCTCCAGATTCCAGGCTGGCAGCGAGGCGTTGCATTTGCCGGCCGGCTTCGGCGGATATACAGAACAGCGGTAGTAAGCGGTGGTTACGGGTAGGTATACCTCTGGGCGTATCCGTCACTGCATCACTGAAGAAATGGTGACTGATTTGCGCCAGGCGCCGACGCTTACCGCTCTGTTCACTACCGCTGCCCTGCATGCTCAGATCCTCAAGCTTGTGTGTTGGCTCATACCCGTAGCAGGGAATTGCTGCCTCCCAACTGATTCGGAACCATATGGGGATTGGTAGGGTCACACTGCCAGACGCCATCAATAATCACCCGGTACTCATATGAACCCGGTTTTATATGTAAAATTTTCTGCATAGTACCATCTTCTATGCGTGTTTCGACCTGATTATCCGGCTTCCAGTCATTGAAGTCGCCGGCGATCTGCAATTGTTCACAACGCATGGTACGAAAATCGAGTATTACTTTTTGTGCCGGTTTGTGTTGTGACATGGCTTCCGTCATGGCAAGCTGCATGGCGGATTCGGGTTGCGACGGATGCTCTTCCCTGGCCTGGTTGTCAGAATATCGCGCTGACAGAAATTCAGCAAGTTGACGATAATCCTGGCTGGCGTTGCAGCGCGGTGAAAATGCCAGTAATGATTGGCCATCATAAGCCGCTTCGCGAACGCGGATACTGGAGCGGATACACACCGGACTCAACTGGATTTCATCCTGGTTTTGTAAATCTTCGTGAACGCGTTTGGCGAGGCGTGTGCGGCTATCGTGCATGACTTTCAGCGCAGTGATGGGGATCTTCAGTTTGTATTTCGCCGACATGAGAATAGCGATATCCTGCAGTCGTTCAATGCCATCAAGGGAATAGCGGCTATTGTCCACCGGAACCAGTACCTCATCTGCTGCGCGTATGGCATTGACCGATAGCATACCCAGGGAAGGCGGACAGTCGAGTAATACAAAGTCATAATTCACCGACAGTTTTTCCAGATGATTGAGTAGCTGACGTTCCCGTTCCGGGCTGTTGGCGAAAACGCGTTCGATGGCTGCCAGGGAAATGGTGGCGGCTACCAGATCCACGCCCGTACCGACTGCCGGTCTGATCACTTCATTCAGGGTGGTTTGATTGGAGAATACTTCGTATAAGCCATCCACATCGGCCGCATCCTGGCCCAGTCCCAGGGAGGCATGTCCCTGGGGGTCCAGATCCATGAGCAATACCTTTTTCTGCAGCAGTCCGAGGGCGGCCGCAAGGTTTATGGCTGTGGTGGTTTTTCCGCAGCCACCTTTCTGGTTGGCAATGGCGATAATGTGCATACGCAATCTCCTCAATGGCCCGTGAACCCAAGTTCGAAGCAGCGGGCCCTTATGGTTCATCGTTGTTTGTTTCTTAGCGGGTGGCGCCTCCTTGTTGTCTGTGGGTGGAGCCGGGGAATAACTCTCCTTGTTCCGGCGCGGGTACTTCCAACATCTCTGCTGTCTGCAGGAGTTCGGCCAATGGCAGCAGCCACTCCTGGCCACTGATG
>CBDUNQ010000647.1:0-1589 GCA_965368625.1 uncultured Gammaproteobacteria bacterium | reverse complement strand
ATCGATGCTACAGGGAGCATAGGGCTCATGACCGGGCTTGCCGTCCAGGCAGGTGTGCAATAATCCAATGGTGAAATAACGCGGGTCTTTATCCGGATAGTCCGCGGTCAGATCCTGGGTGACTGCCCGGGTGGCAAAGCCCTGACCACAGATGGCCACACCGAGATCTTCCAGCAGAATGCTTTCCGCTTTACCGGTAGCCAGAAAGTGAACATTGTCGGGTACACGCAGGGATTTGCTCAAAACACTGGCGGCATCATGGTTACCATGAATGGCGAATACTCGAATACCCGCTTGCTGCAGGCGCTGCATGCATTGCACGAAATACAGACCTGTATTGTAATCCTTCCAGTCGCCATCGTAGAGGTCACCCACCAATAGCACGAAGGCCACTTCTTCATTTATGGCCAGATCGATAAGCTTATCAAAGGCTCTTCGACTGGCACCGCGAATTTCTTCCAGGGGAGCGCTCTCATAGCGCTCCAGCCCGCGCAGTGGGCTATCCAGATGAATGTCAGCGGCATGGATGAAACGGAACATGGTATGTCAGTGTACCGTATCCTCAGTCTGATTCGTAGAAGATGTCGGGTAGCTGATCCTGCCTTGGGGCCGATGAATGCACCCACTGCCCAACGCCACAGAACGATAGGCAGTGGATACCGGTTTCCGGTTAATCCAGATCACTCCATAACAGGGTGTTGGTGGATTCGGCAATGGTGTCACCATCCACATCCACGGAAATTTCCACATAATCCGCGGAAAGGGAGGTGGCGGTAATGGTTCCACCGGAGGCCCCGGTAAACAGCAGACTGCCGCCCAGATCCGGATAGGAAACAAACAGGGAGGAAAAGGCAAGGGGCTGCAGTGTGGTAACACGTACATAGCCATCCACAGAGTGATACACCCGGCCATTAATGGTTTGTTGATAATTACTGGGCGCCAGCAAATAGTCGTATTGATTGATAATCACCAGGTCATCAGTTTTGAACATTTCACCACTGACTTCATCACGGATCACCAGATTCAGGGTCGCGGATTCCGCCTGGGTGCTGTAATTGGCACTGATATCCATGGTGCCACTCAATACGAAATCTTCTGCAGTATTGCTCACGGAAAAGCTTTCAAAGGTGATCCGCGCCGTCAGCAACTCATCCAGCGTCGTGTCAAAGGAAAAAATATCCAACTCCACCGTACCATTGAATAACTCCCCATCCAGAGAGCAGTTATTCATGGTCATGGCAAGAGTTCCCACGCCCGAATCGCTGAGGTTACCCACGACTGAATAGGTACCGATATTGCCATCGCAACTATCCACTTCGTTGAAGCTGATGGCGGCTACACGATAATTGGCAGAACCGGTAGTGGCCGCGCCTTCTCCCAGTGTCTCCATACTGGACCAGACCTTGCTGGCAATGGCGATGACTCCACTACTCTCCTGTGAAGCCGCAGGAGTGGATTGCGTACCTTGCAGGCTCAGCAACAGGGCTGCATCACTGCTGCTCATGAGATTGGCCACCTGGTCATTGGCATTGGTGGTGGTGATCACCACCGGATCCTCGCTGCCACTATAGGTGAGGCGCGGTGAAGTT
>CBDUNQ010000646.1:0-1602 GCA_965368625.1 uncultured Gammaproteobacteria bacterium | reverse complement strand
GGCATCGCTGCGGGAAAATATGGGGGTGACCACTTGATGGCTGAGGCTGGCCAACACCTGCATGGCGCGGATGAATGGCTGCAGATCCCCGTGGGTATGCAATATTTCAGCAACATCCGCTTGCACATGCAGACCATTCACGGCTTCACCTTTATGCATGCGATCCAGTTCATCGAATATCAATTGCAGCTGTGTATGCTCGGCCAGGGCTGGACGCACCGTGACAAAATAATCGCGAATGGCATCGATAAAGGCCAGCACCACATCCTGGTTATTGGGTTTGCGTAATACCAGTTCCGCGGTACGCAGAAAGGCCTGCCCTTGGGGTGCCAATACCCGCAGCAACTGATGGGCACAGGGGTTTTCAGCCGCAAGAGATTGAAGGCGTTCCTGCCAGTGCGCATAACGGGTGTGGGGTGCCGCTTCTTCCGGCAAGTCATCGGGGGTCATGAGCAAAAACCCGATGTAATAGGCATTTTTGTGGCGCGCCTTGGCCCAGAGCTTGTGGCGTGCCTCGTCACTGATCAGACCCGGCTGCAAGATCAAACGAATGCTTTCCATCATGGCGCGGGGTTCGGTTTCAAAGGGCAGGTATTCCAGCAGGTATTGCGCCAACTCCTTACCCAGTTCCCCCTGTACAACACAGTCCCGGGCCAGCATGCAGCGTGCCGTATCGGCTTCCGGCAAGGCCCACCAGGCACGACGCGCCAGCTCGTGGGTCAATCCCGGTGCATGCACGGCGGCCACCACGGCTTCGGGTTCCCCCAGCATCAACAATTGCTCCAGGCTTTCATCACGGGCTTGCCCCATGCGGGTCCAACGCTTGAGGTATACGGGATAACCACCGGGCGATCCCAGAACCTGACTGGAAATCAACTCCTTTACCTGACGGATATACTGATCATGGCGGCCGGTGGGACTGAGCTGGATGGTGGCGGACCCCTGATCGGACAAGGCGCTCACCGACATCTTGGATTCATCGATGCGCACGGCCTGTAACTGGTTGGCCAACATGACATTGAGGCGCAAGGCATCTTCCGCGGAAAGCTCCATGACTATCGACCCTGTACCGCTGCCGAAAGGCTAGCGCTCCTCAAAGCCCGCAAGCCGGTACCATTTATTGGCTTCTTCCAGGTTCTTTTCAATGCCACCGGTACCCTCTTCATACATTTGCGCCATGGTGGTCATGGAGCCCACCAGGCCCTGCTCGGCCGCCTTGGTAAACCACTTGATGGCTTCGTCTGAATTCTGCTCCACACATTCCCCTTCCAGGTACATGAAACCAATACCGTGCTGGGCAATGGCATGACCCTGTTCCGCCGCCGCCTTCATCCAGCGTAAGGCCAGATCTTCGTGGCGGGCACAACCCAGGCCATTTTGAAACATGATGGCCAAGCGGTGTTGGGCATCGGCATTACCCTGTTCGGCAAAGGGGGACAGCAATTTCATTGCCTGTGCAAAGCTTCGGCTCTCAAAAGCCGACAAACCGCTTTGTAAATCAATATCTTGCAAATCAGCCATGGCCGTTCTCCGTGGAAAATTCGGTTCTTGTGAGGGCCTGACCCTGCCCGGCATGCAGCAGCTGGTCAGGATACACCGGCT
>CBDUNQ010000645.1:0-1602 GCA_965368625.1 uncultured Gammaproteobacteria bacterium | reverse complement strand
TATATCATGCAGTTGTATTGTCAGTTCCTCGGCAACAGCCGTGCAGGCCGGGTCAGTGCACGGGGTGGGTAGCGGAGGGAGGGGCTTTGGTTATGACGGAAATATTTACATAAAATTGTAATTGAAGGGCGTCATCAGAAAGGTTATCGTGATACTCTGATGTATCACTATGACGACACTGAAGAAAAAAACACTGGCATGGAACTTGCCATGTCAGTAGTCAGCACATACACATGAGGGGAGGACTGTCCTGCAGCCGTGGGCAGACGAAACGAAACATGAAAAAAGCATTGAGTATTGCAGTGGCATCCATCCTGCTGGGAGGCGTGGCAGTAGCCCCGGCCTGGGCTTTGGATCCTGATGATTCTGTGCGGGCCTGGGGCCGCTGGGAAAAGCTGGTGGCGCCTGCGGCGGGCCCTGAGGTCAATAATGACCCGGCCCTGCTGGCGGAAGATGGGTTGGTATTGCGCCCGGAAGACGGAGGGGCCCTGTCTCCTCAAGTGATCACGCCGGAAGATCCTGACCCGGTGGATCCGGATCCCATTGATCCTGACCCCATTGATCCCGATCCCATTGATCCCGATCCGGTGGACCCGGATCCTGTAGATCCCGATCCAGTGGATCCCATCGATCCGCCCATACTGATCCCGGGTACGGGCACGCAACCTCCCGGTGGCCCCGTCGGTCGTCCACCGCGGGGAGCACCCATTTAAACCCTTGAGGCGAAACGGGATCGTTGTGATATAATGATCGACAGTACATGGGCTGAAAAGCCCACCTGTATCCGGGAATCCGGAACTTGCGCGCAGGGTACGCAAGGATACTGAAAACACAACAATAGTAATGAGGCGGTTTCCGACCGCTTCACCGGAGGAAGAAAACATGATCGATTCAAGGAAAAGCGCGCTGACTGCGGGTGCCTTGCTCTGCGCCATGGCTGCCGCACCCGCCAGTGCCGTTACCGTGGCCAGCTATACCTTTGCCGACACAGACCTTGTGGATACCGTGTTGAGCTGGGATCTGGGAGCCAACCCATCCACAGCCGGTTTTCAGAGTTATGACAGTGGTGGAGCCGCGGTGTCGGAATCCATCTTCACTACTCGAATAACCGATCAGGATGGCGCTACCTGGATCGCCGGGGTAAATGGCGATGAAACCATGGACCTGCGCTTCAGCCAGACTTCGGTCATCAATGGCGATGGTGCCGATATCGCCGTATTCATGGTGGGCCAGACCACATCCGTGAATGTAGCGCTGGTAGATCATCCTGGCACCAGCACCATCCTGTATTCCGGTGCGTACACGGGTACGGATTACCTCTACAATGGCGTTACCTACGGTCTGGAAGTCGCCTTGATCGATCTTACTGATTTCGGTTTGGCTGCGGGTGCAACACTGGGTGATTTGCGTCTTGATTTCTATGATGCGGTTTCCCTGGTGGGAGCCTTGAACACCACGGTTATACCTGTGCCGGCGGCTGTGTGGTTATTTGGCAGCGGTCTGGTGGCACTGGTGGGGATGGCACGGAGAAAATCCCAGTTGTAGCTGTGATGCTGATCTTTTCGTAAAAAAGCGGCCCTATGGCCGCTTTTTTATTTTAAA
>CBDUNQ010000644.1:0-1604 GCA_965368625.1 uncultured Gammaproteobacteria bacterium | reverse complement strand
TATCGGCTCCGCCTATCCGGGCACCGAAGTGCTGGAAGTGGAGGTGAAGGGGCGGAATCTGGCCCAGGGGGTGCCGCGTAGTTTTACCCTCAATAGCAATGAAATCCTGGAAGCCCTGCAGGAACCCCTCTCCGGTATCGTGGGGGCGGTGAAAACCGCCCTGGAACAGACGCCCCCGGAGCTGGGAGCCGATGTGGCCGAGCGCGGCATCGTCCTTACCGGGGGTGGCGCCCTGCTGCGCGACCTGGACCGCCTGCTGATGGAAGAAACCGGCCTGCCCGTGGTGGTCGCCGACGACCCGCTCACCTGTGTGGCACGGGGTGGCGGCCGTGCGCTGGAACTGATGGATGAGCGTGGCGGTGACGTGTTCGCTGTGGAATAAAGGCCCGGCAGCCGGCCCGCAGCCGGTGGAAACACCACAATCAAACTCATTTTTACACAGGGTCCCTCCATTACCATACGAGCCATTGTGCTCGTGGCGGCCTCTATCACCCTGATGACCCTGGATCACCGGGAACAGCACCTGGAATCCCTGCGCTCCACGCTGTCCGCCATCACTTATCCCATACAGGCCATTATCAACCTGCCCAACAGTGTGGATGACTGGTTCCGTGAATCCCTGGCTACCCGCCGGCAACTCCAGGAAGACAATGCCAGCCTGCGCACCCAGCAATTGATTCTCAAAAGCCGACTGCAAAAACTGGAAGCCCTGGAATCGGAAAACATTCGCTTACGGGAATTGCTCGGCTCTTCGTTTCAACTTGGAGAACGGGTACTGGTGGCGGAACTCATGTCGGTGGACCTGGACCCCTACAAGCACCTGGTGCAAATCAACAAGGGGGACTTGCAGGATGTCTATCTGGGGCAGGCGGTTCTGGATGAATCGGGCATCATGGGGCAAGTCATTCATGTGGGCCCACTCAGTTCCACAGTCATGCTCATCACCGACCCGGATCATGCCATTCCGGTACAGGTGAATCGCAATGGCTTGCGTACCGTGGCCCTGGGTACCGGCTCCATCAACCAACTGACCCTGCCCCATATCCCCAATACCACGGATATCCGCGTAGGGGATCTGCTCGTCAGTTCCGGCCTCGGCGGTCGCTTTCCCCCCGGTTATCCGGTAGCCGTGGTGGAAGCTGTCATTCAGGACCCCGGGCAAGCCTTTTCCCAGGTCACAGCCCTGCCCCGAGCGCGCCTGGATCGCAGTCGTGAAGTATTGCTGGTACGCCGCGCCCATGAATCCACGCCATTACCGGAACCCGTCAGAGATACCACGGAGGAACCCTCGCCTGGTGAAGCGGTAGGGGAAACTGCACTGCCACAAGACACTCAAAGTGAAGAGGATCCCGCCCCATGACGCTGGCGCGACATCATGGCGGCCTGGTGATTGTCATCACCTTTCTACTGGCCTCCCTGCTCAGCATTGTCCCCTTGCCGGAGGGCTTGCGGCCATTCCGCCCGGACTGGGTGGGCCTGGTATTGATCTACTGGTGTCTCGCCCTTCCAGACCGGGTGGGGGTCGGCTATGGCTGGCTCGCCGGTCTGACCCTGGATGTACTGAGCGGCACACTGCTGGGACAGCATGCCCTGGGACTCACCCT
>CBDUNQ010000643.1:0-1605 GCA_965368625.1 uncultured Gammaproteobacteria bacterium | reverse complement strand
TGTAACTCTGTGGATTGCTGCAGGAAGGCGCGGTGGGCGGCCTCCTCTACACTGAGGCGCGCCATATGCCAGACCAGACCGGTCACCAGCAGGGAGGCGCAAAGCGCGGCCCAGACAATCCATGGTGCTGAACACAGCATTTGTCGGATCCGGGTCCCAGCGCGTGGCGGGTAAGGGTTTTGTGATGATGCATTCATGTTTAGCAGTGGCAGCGGACTCACAAAAGACTGTATGTGGGCTTCAGCAGGTTTGCGCTTTACTGCGGCCACACTGAAGTTGCACTCGTTTCGGAAGGGATGAAAAACATGGCGTAGGGAAGCGCGACCCCAGCCAACAACAATCTGCGATGCCCCAGAGGTGCCATTGCCATGGTGGTAAATCCCGTAATCCGAAATGCATGTAGGGTGGCATCAATAACTGTATAGGATGCAGGTCGGAAAACTTTAATCCATGAAGCGGCCCATCTGCGCAGCGCAGACTTCAATTGTGAGCGTGAGAATAACGGTAACTGTATGAATTAAAACAAATGAACTCATGAGAAAGGCTATTGCCTACCACTGCCTGGGGTTACCGAAGGGCTTATTGGCGAATGACAAGAATATGCCGGTTCGGGACCTGTATTTTTAGCGGTCCAAAAAACGGTAAATGCCGCTGGCTGGATCAAGGCATATGATTGTCACAGATGTTTGCAATTGCAGTGGTGCTGATGTGGCAGGCTTTGCCCGGGTAATGTTGATAGTTCTTCGGTGATTCCGTGGGTTGTTCCTGTTAACCCAAGTGACAGATGGTCGACATAGAGGTACAGGAACACAGTATTCACCATTTGACCGGGACCGGCATGGGTAAGTCAGGACTTTTTTTTTCACAGAGTAACCACCCTCTGCGCTATGTTTTTGCCATTGGGCTTGTGACGGTCATTTATTACCTGACGGCGCGCATCGGCTTGATGCTGGCCTTTGATCAAATCAATGTCTCCCCCGTATGGCCACCCTCCGGATTTGCCTTTGCCGTGCTGCTGCTGTGGGGCATGCGTTTCTGGCCGGGGATCCTGCTCGGAGCGTTTTTCGCAAATCTGATGGTCTTCATGAATGGCGTTGATCTGGGTCTTCTGCGGCTGGTACTGCCGTCCATGGCCATTGCCATGGGAAATACCCTGGAAGCCCTTATGGGTGTCTGGTTATTGCGAATCGTGGCCCGACAGAAAGTCATGCCGGAAAATGCCCGGGATGTACTGTGGTTTGTGCTGGTGGCGGGAATCATGAGTGTGGCCAGCAGTAGCATCGGTGTCATGAGCCTGGTGTTGTCTGGCATTGCCTCCCCGGAGGTAATGGGGCGTATCTGGCTTACCTGGTGGCTGGGAGATACGGTGGGTATTCTGACGCTCACCCCGTTGATACTGGCCTGGTGGCCAGGACGCAAGCAATGCGAAAACGGGGTATCGGCCATGCGCTTGACGGCGATCCTGGGGTCCACCCTGCTGGTGTCCAGTATTGTCTTCTGGGAATGGTTCTTTCCCGAGCTGACCAGATCGTTACCGTACCTGGTGGTACCCTTTCTGCTGTGGGCCGCCTATGTCTGTGGCTTTCGTGGTGGAACGGCCGCCTT
>CBDUNQ010000642.1:0-1610 GCA_965368625.1 uncultured Gammaproteobacteria bacterium | reverse complement strand
TGTCATGGGCAATGGCCTGGCGCTGCCCCCGGGTAGCCTGGGCGGCGAGCTGCTGGCGGATTTCGGCTTCATCGCGCTTATCGCGGGCCTGCACGCGCTGAATCTGCACGTTCTCCGGGCAATCGATCAACAACACCCGGTCCACGGATTCATGGCTGTGGGTTTCCAGCAGCAGGGGTACCACCCAGATTACATAGGAGTTATTCAATGCGGCGATACGCTGTTGTGAAGCTGCCATGATCCGGGGGTGAAGAATGGCTTCCAGTTGCTGCCGTGCCTGGGTATGGGAAAACACCCGTTCCCGCAGGGCTTGCCGATCAAGCTGTCCGTCTGCCTGAAGAATTTCCGCACCGAAGCGGGCCACGATTTCATCCAGGGCCGGTTCACCCGGCTGCACCAGTTCCCGTGCCACCACATCGGTATCAATGACCGGCACGCCCAGTGCCGCAAAGGCATCCGCCGCCGTGGATTTGCCACTGCCAATGCCGCCCGTAAGGCCAATGATCAGAGGGTGTTGTGGGTTGTGAGCCGGCATGGGGGGAGTATACCTGAGGAAATGAAAATGCCATCGTTTGCTTGATTATAGGGTGCCTGCCTATTTCAAGGTCATTGTGAGGTTAATGAATGTGATATTGAAAATAACCTGTCATTGCGAGCTGCCTAGCAGCGCGGCAATCTCCCTGGTGTGGCAATTCCGCATGGTGATCCGGCAAGGCAGGTGCCAGCTTTCGGAGATTGCTTCACTGCGTTCGCAATGACGGGTTCGTTTCCTGCTTTTGTTATCGCCGTGAACTTTTTATTGAAGCGCACTCTGTATTACTGTCGCATCGAAATCGAAATGCAGCTCAAAAGGAATTGATCATGCATCGTCAGCCTGCGACATATATTATTTCCAATAAACGAGGTGGCACCCTGTATACGGGAGTCACCAGTAATCTCGGTAGGCGTATATGGGAACATAAAAACCATTGTGTGAAAGGATTTTCCAACAAATATAATCTTACACAATTGGTATATTTTGAATTGCATGGGGATATGTATCAGGCAATATCAAGAGAAAAACAAATAAAAGCCGGGTCGCGAAAATCGAAGATAATGCTTATTGAAAGCATCAATCCTCAATGGAAAGATCTTTATGAGGATGTCCTTGAGTGATTTGGTAAGGCAGGCGCCAGCTTTCGGAGATTGCTTCACTGCGTTCGCAATGACGAGGTATTCTGTCACTTACAGGGTGCGATTCACATAAAGCCTGCCGTCATTGCGAGGAGCAACGCGACGCGGCAATCTCCTTCGGTTGGCAGTCCGCGTACAGGAAAGCAGGTGCGGGATTCAGGAGATTGCTTCACTACGCGACCGGAGCGTAGCGTAGAAAGTACTTGATGAAACCCGAAGGGGTTCTGAAGTGTTCGCAATGACGAGGTATTCTGTCACTTACAGGGTGCGATTCACATAAAGCCTGCCGTCATTGCGAGGAGCAACGCGACGCGGCAATCTCCTTCGGTTGGCAGTCCGCGTACAGGAAAGCAGGTGCGGGATTCAGGAGATTGCTTCACTACGCGACCGGAGCGTAGCGTAGAAAGTACTTGATGAAACCCGAAGGGGTTCTGAAG
>CBDUNQ010000641.1:0-1623 GCA_965368625.1 uncultured Gammaproteobacteria bacterium | reverse complement strand
GGATCAAAGGCGGCCTTCAGCGCGTGAAATTGCTGCAATTCCGCCGGTGGAAACTGTACGCACATCTGGTCCAGCTTTTCGACCCCCACGCCGTGTTCTCCCGTAACGGTACCCCCCACTTCCACGCAGAGTTCAAGGATCTTCCCACCAAAGGCTTCCGCTTTTTCCAGTTCACCCGGCACATTGGCATCAAACAGGATCAGTGGATGAAGATTGCCATCACCGGCATGAAACACATTGGCCACCCGCAAACCGTATTCCTTGGACATTTCGCCAATGCGGTTCAACACTTGTCCCAGATGACGCCGGGGAATAGTGCCATCCATACAGTAGTAATCGGGTGAAATGCGCCCCACGGCGGGAAAGGCAGCCTTGCGCCCGGCCCAGAAACGCGCCCGCTGTTCTTCACTTTCCGCCGTACGCACATCCACGGCACCACTGGCCAGTAACAACTTGCGCACCGCCATCACCTGTTCCGACACTTCCGCATTGGTGCCATCCAGTTCACACAGCAGAATGGCCGTGGCTTCCACAGGATACCCGGCATGAACAAAGTCTTCGGCGGCGCGGATGGCCGGGTTATCCATCATTTCCAGCCCGGCGGGAATGATGCCGGCGCCAATAATTTCAGCTACCGCCGCACCGGCGGTTTCCACCTGGTCAAAGGCCGCCAGCAACACCTGGGCGCGCTCCGGTCGCGGCAACAGCTTCACCAGGACTTCCACGATCACCCCCAGCATGCCTTCGGAACCGTTGATTACCGCCAGCAGATCGTAGCCGGGGACATCGGGCGCGGCAGATCCCAGGGTGAGCAATTCCCCATCCATGGTGAGCAGGGTGACGGCCAGCACATTGTGCACCGTGAGCCCGTATTTCAGGCAATGCACCCCGCCGGAGTTTTCCGCCACATTGCCGCCAATGGAGCAGGCGATCTGGGAAGAGGGGTCGGGGGCGTAATACAGGCCGAATTCGGCGGCGGCTTCGGAGATGGCCAGATTACGCACCCCCGGCTGTACACGTGCCAAACCATTCTGGGCATCGATTTCCAGGATGCGGTTGAACTTGGCCATGCCCATGAGCACGCCATTGGCCAGGGGCAGTGCACCACCGGAAAGTCCGGTACCGGCACCCCGGGCCACCACCGGAATGTCACGGGCCCGGCACAGGGCTAGCACCGCCTGCACTTGCTCGGTGGTTTCCGGCAACACCACCAGCATGGGCAGGTGACGGTAGGCGGAAAGGCCATCGCATTCGTAGGGGCGTACATCCTCGGCCTCGGTCAACACCGCGGCGGCGGGTAATATCCCTCGTAGCCCGGTGATCAGCGCCTGCCGCTCCTGGCTACTGATGCTGCGGCTACCCTCATGATGGCGGGTGGCGGGTTCGGACACGGCATGGCTCTCCTGTGGCTTGTTTGTCTCATGTGCTCAAACAGTCTGGCTGCCCATTGTACGCCATGCCTGATCCCGGGCCAGCCATGTCACTGCCGGGGAAATCCAGGGGGAAATTCGGGCCGGATTCGACCCCCTGGTGGTACCGCCCTGGGATCCAGTGCGCGGAAGCTCCCCTTCGCCACGGCCCTTGCGGCCTTTTGGGGCGGGCAGGGGAGACGGGCACCCGGTT
>CBDUNQ010000640.1:0-1632 GCA_965368625.1 uncultured Gammaproteobacteria bacterium | reverse complement strand
GCGCCGCTGCACACCGGAGATGGAAGCCCGGCGCGTCTCGGTCACAATGCGCACCGCCTGATCATACAGCGGGTCGGATTCAGTATCATTGCCTTCATCCATACCCACAAATTCGCTTCCGGCTTCCCCTCCCCCCTGCAGGATTTCCTCCAGATAATTGGGGGAAGAATGCTTTTTCAGGTGATCCACCACATGGTGTACTTCCTGATCGGAAACAAAGGCGCCATGGACACGGTTCGGCAAGCCACTGCCCGGTGCCAGATAGAGCATGTCACCATGTCCCAGCAATTGTTCGGCTCCGGCCTGATCCATAATCGTACGTGAATCGATTTTTGACGATACCTGGAAGGCGATACGGGTCGGAATGTTGGCCTTGATCAACCCGGTAATCACATCCACGGAAGGCCGTTGCGTTGCCAGAATCAGGTGTATACCCGCGGCACGTGCCTTTTGCGCAAGACGGGCAATGAGTTCCTCCACCTTCTTGCCCACCGTCATCATCATATCCGCAAGCTCATCGACAATGACCACGATTTGCGGCATGGGTTCCAGCAAGGGTGGCGGAGCATCGGGATCCAGGGCTTTTTCACGGTTATACAGGGGGTCCGCCAGGGCCTGCCCCGCTTCTTCCGCCTCGCGGATCTTTTTATTGGCACTGGCCAGGTTGCGTACCCCCAGTGCAGACATGAGTTTATAGCGCCGCTCCATCTCCGCCACACACCAGCGCAAGGCATTGGCGGCATCCTTCATGTCCGTAACCACCGGCGTCAACAGATGGGGAATACCTTCATAAATGGATAGCTCCAGCATCTTGGGATCAATCATGATCAACCGTGTCTGCGCCGGTGTGGTCTTGTACAGAATGCTCAATATCATGGCATTGACGGCCACCGATTTACCGGAACCCGTGGTACCGGCCACCAGCAGGTGAGGCATCTTGGCAAGATCCACCACCACCGGGACTCCACCGATATCCTTACCCAGCCCCAGGCTCAATGGAGAGCTGGCCCGGTCATAATCCTGTGATTTGAGAATTTCGCTCAGGGAAACGATTTCCCGATGTTCATTGGGAATTTCCAGGCCCACTACGGATTTGCCCGGAATGACTTCCACCACGCGGACACTGATGGCCGACAGGGCGCGGGCCAAATCCTTGGCAAGATTGGAAATCTGGCTGACTTTGACGCCGACGCCCGGCTGCAACTCAAAGCGGGTGATGACCGGTCCCGGTTGTACCGCTACCACTTCCACTTCAATGCCAAAATCCGCCAGCTTCATTTCCACCAGGCGGGACATGGCTTCCAGGGCGGATTCAGAATATCCCTTATCGGATATCCTGGGTGGATCCAACAGAGACAGGGGTGGCAGGGTGGAATCACTGGGGGTATCAAACAAGGCCACCTGGCGCTCTCGCTCATGCCGACTGCTTTCTTCCACCTTCTGGATCACCGGCTCGATCTTGATGGGCTTGCGTTTGACCGCCTTTTCCTGCTCCACCTTGACTACGGTTTCACGCTCCCGCCGTGCTTTCTTGCCTTCCAGGTAGATGCGGAAACGCGCGATCTGATCACGGCTGTAGTCAAACAGGTGGAGTGTGAGCTGGCCGGTTTTATCCATCAAACCCAACCAGGA
>CBDUNQ010000639.1:0-1638 GCA_965368625.1 uncultured Gammaproteobacteria bacterium | reverse complement strand
CTCGCAATGACGGCTTCTTTTTACGTGAATACCTTACTCATTCGGGTCAAGGCATATAGGTTTTGTTATTCTTTATCCTTGCCAAAGTCCTTCAGCACAGTATTTACGGCCCGATCCAACAGCGGGGCATCGTTGAGAATGCGTGCGCGCCGGAGCCGCATTTCCTGGGCAAATTCATCACGTGTCATTTCCGTGGCCTTCATTCCCTGGCGATCCGTGAACAGCAAGGTGCCGGTAATGGGGCTGATCCAGCTCAGTTTTACCCGCTGCGTAACCCCGCTCTGTCCGGTCAGTTCCACCCAGCGACCTTCGCGCAAGTGCTGAACCCGATAACTGTAATCATCATTTTGCGCAGGTTGTTGCGTTTTCTCCCGGGCCTGTTGATTTCGGTTTATTTCTTCCAGCGTAATTTGCCGTCCGGTGAGAACCGCTTCTACGGCTTTGCCGGAAAATACGCTGGCTTCCTGTGGAGTTTGCATACACTCTTTGGGTTCACTTTCCACGTGATTGCTGGCGGTGCGACCATGTGCCCGCACCAGTTCGTTGAGAAACTGTTTCTGTTCCTCTTCTTCCATGGAGAGTTGCGTCATTCCCATACGCAAGCGCTGTAATAATCCTTTCTGCAACGAAGCCAGTCGTTTGCGATCATCAATACTGGTTTTGGGTTTCACGCTCCAGATAAGATCATTCATGGTCTGCAGCGCCGCTTTCCATTCCGGGCTGTCCTTGCCGTGTTTCGCGCAGGTAATGAATAGCAGGTTCTTCCAATGGGTGGAAATGAAGGCTTGAATCAGTTCTGTGGTGCTGCCCGGAGTCGCGGTTTTTTCGATTACATCCAGGGCGGTTTCCTTGGCGGCCTGGATGCGCTCCCGGCCCTCCGCAATTTTGCTGGACCGTTCTGCACGCATGCGTGCCTGACGTTCTTCCTGATCGATGAAGCGTTCCAGGTCAGATGCCAGTGTTTCGAAAACAGCGATATCCTCGTCGAATTCATCGAGTACCCGCTGTACCGTGGAATTGACTTTCTGGTAGGCGGGTTCATGACTATGATCTTCCCCGTTCCAACCGATAGCGATGGCGGCCAGGCCATTTAGCAAACGCCGTGCAGGGTGGCTTTTACGGGCGAAAAAATTGCGATCCAGTAGGGCTACTTTTAATACCGGTATCTGTAAACGTCCAATCAGGGCACGCATACTGTCGTGAATATTGCGATCATCAAGTATGTAGTCGAACAGCATGGAGACAATGCCGAGTGTCATGTCGCCACTCTTGCCAAGGTCATTGGCAATACCTGCCTGGCGCAGATCGCTGAGAATATTCACGGTGCCGCTGCCGAGATCTTCCTCACTGAGTTGTAATGTCTTTCCCGTTGCGCGGCTGGAATTGATCAGCCCCAGATGGCCACGCTGCAGCAGGGTCAGCGTATTGACCAGTGCAGCGCCAGCCGCCAGGCTGTGTGTTCCGGGGGCTACTGCGGTGCCATGGGTGGCAGCATTGCCAGCAGCATTGCCGTGGGATTCCGGCTCCATCTCCAGGCTATCCATGGTGGTGGAACCACTGCTGACGGTGTTTCCCGGCAGCTGCACCTGGCTTGGGTTTTTCTGGTAACGGGTACGGATTTCCGGCAGCACTCCCTGC
>CBDUNQ010000638.1:0-1652 GCA_965368625.1 uncultured Gammaproteobacteria bacterium | reverse complement strand
GCGCTGCACCAGCAAATAGGTCTGTTATGAATTTATTCCGGACAGTAGTGGGCCTGCGCCGGGATGACGTGGAGTCATGCTGAAATGCATATGCGGTATCATTAACCCACCCAATAATGCTAGAGTCACTAAACCGCTTACCCGAGTGGATTCCTGCACAATGAATAAAATCACAGCTGTCATTTTCCTTTTCCTGTGCTGGCTCAGCTTGCCGGTCCTGGGTGAAGAACCCTCTTCCGAGCCCAAATCGGTGATACAGGCCAATGTAAACCAGAATAGCGATAAAGCCATTGCCAGGCGCATTCAGGATATCTTCAGCGAAGTACCCTCGTTGAAGAATGTTGAAGTGAGTGTGCAGGCCGGCGTGGTCCGGTTGAGCGGCATGACCACCGACCAGCAAGCGGCACAGCGGGCTGAAGCCCTGGTGGCACGTGTGGATGGCGTGGTAACCATTGAAAACGCCATTCGCCGGGATGTATCCCTGGACAGCCAGCTGACGCCCGCCCTGGAAGAATCCAGGGCGCTATTGGATAACAGCATTGCAGTACTTCCCCTGTTCACATTGTCCCTGCTTGTGTTCGTTTTCATTGTGATGTTGGGTAATTTCATTGCCCGGCGGAAACATTTCTGGGAAAAAATCACCCCCAATACCTTCATTGCCGAGTTGGCTGCCACCACTGTCCGTTTTTTATTCTTTGTGATGGGCCTGGTACTGGCCCTCAACCTCCTTGGCGCCACTACCTTATTGGGTGCCGTTCTGGGCTCTGCCGGGGTCATCGGCCTGGCCGTGGGTTTTGCGGTTCGGGATACCATTGAAAACTATATTGCCAGCATCATGCTCAGCCTGCGCCAACCCTTCCGCCCCAAGGATCATGTGATAATCAACAATAATGAAGGCCGGGTGATCCGGCTCACTTCCCGTGCAACGATTCTCATGACCCTGGATGGCAATCATTTGCGTATACCCAATTCAGAAGTCTTCAAGGGAACCATCCTCAATTACAGCAGTAATCCGGAACGGCGTTTTGATTTTCAATTGGGTGTGGATGCCAATGATGATCCACTGGCGGCCATTCAAACCGGGGTGGAGGTATTACGCACCCTGGATTTTGTATTGAAAGACCCACCCCCACAGGGGCTCATCCGGCAAGTGGGGGATTCCAATATTGTGATTCTCTATACCGGGTGGGTCGATCAACGACAATCCGACTTCGGCAAATCCCGTTCCTTCGCGCTGGCTGCGGTAAAAAATGCGTTGGAGTCCTCCGGTTTTGGTTTACCCGAGCCCATTTACCGCTTACGCTTCGACAGCCCACCGGCTGCCCTGGGTGGACTCGCCAGTGCATCCATACATACAGATACTGTTCAGACGACAAAAAAACCAGCACCCGGACATTTGGGTCTACTTGCCGGCAAGGATATGGACTTAGCACCGGATTCCCACCTGGATCAGAAAGTGGAAGAAGAACGACGGGAAAGCAGACAGGATGACCTATTGAGCCCGGTAGCGCCAAGTGAGTAAGGTATTCATACCAAAACCACCGTCATTCCGGCGCAGGCCGGAATCTCTTCAATACACTGCCATGGCAGGGAGATACCGGCCTGCGCCCACTACTGTCCGGAATAAATTCATAACAGACCTATTTGCTGGT
>CBDUNQ010000637.1:0-1653 GCA_965368625.1 uncultured Gammaproteobacteria bacterium | reverse complement strand
ATAGGACCCCCTGCGGGGTTCCATCATGAATACCTTACCCTTCGGGTCAAGGCACCAGCATCAACTGTAATCCACCCGCACCCGTTCTTCACCCGTCAATTCCCGCAAGCGGTGCAGTAATTCATCGGTGGGATGCACTCGCCATTGGCTGCCCAGGGCAATCTGCGCCCGCGCATCCGCATTGCGGTAATCGATCCATACGGGGCAACCGCCTTCCCGAAAGGGTGTGAGCACGCCTTCCAGATGGCGTACGAAGCCATTGCCCGCCTGATTCGATTCCACCTGTAGTACCAGGCGTTTGGCAAACAGTTCCCGGGCTTGATCGATATCGTATACATGCTCCACGGTAAGTCGTGCTTCACCGGAATAATCATCCACCCCCAGGCCGCCCTGTACCACCAGCACTTTGTCCTTGGCCAGCAGGGCACGGTATTGTTCAAATACCTTGGTGAATACCCGCACTTCCATGCGCGCACTGCGATCATCCAGGGTAAGGAAGGCCATGCGTGCCCCGCTCTGGGTGACGCGGGTGCGCAGATCCACCACCAACCCCGCCATCACTACGGTGCGATCACGGTTGCGACCGCCATATCCCTGCCCGCTGGTGGCACCATTGCCGGTTCCGGAAGACACACTGCCCAGCAATTCAGCAATGCGCCCACTGGTGATGGCAGCCAGTTCCGCCTCGTAGCGGGCGATGGGATGACCGGTGAGATACAATCCCAGGGTTTCCTTTTCTCCCGTCAGGCGCTGGTCATCATCCCATTCCGGAAGCTGCTGATATTCCACGGCGGCCTGCACAGGTTCCGGGGCATCACCAAACAGGTCATTTTGCCCGGCTACTGCATCGCGTTGATGCTGGTCCGCCTGCTTGATAGCCTGAGGCAACATTTCAAAATGGGTAGCGCGGTTTTCACCCAGGCTATCGAGGGCTCCCGCGCGGATCAGCGCCTCCAGCACCCGGCGCGTCACCTTGCGGCTATCGATACGCCGGCAAAGGTCGGGTACATCGGCAAAGGGTCCACCGGAAAGGCGTTCCTGGATCATGCCTTCAATGGCCGCCTGGCCCACGCCCTTGATGGCACCCAGACCATAGACGATGGTGTCTTCCCCCTGCACCGTGAAGGAATAGCCCGAGCGGTTGATGTCCGGCGGCACCACCGCCAGTTTCATGCTGCGGCATTCCTCGATGAGATTCACCACCTTGTCTGTATTGTCCATGTCTGCCGACAATACCGCCGCCATGAAAGCAGCCGGGTAATAAGCCTTGAGCCAGGCGGTCTGATAAGACACCAGGGCGTAGGCTGCCGAGTGGGATTTATTGAAGCCATACCCGGCGAATTTTTCCATGAGATCGAAGATATAGGTGGCGGTATCCGCTTCCACACCCCGTTGCACACAGCCATCCATGAAGATCTGCCGCTGCTTGGCCATTTCCTCGGGTTTCTTTTTCCCCATGGCACGGCGCAGTAAATCCGCCGCGCCCAGGCTGTAACCGGCCAGCACCTGGGCGATCTGCATGACTTGTTCCTGATAGAGGATGACCCCATAGGTGGGCTGCAGAATGGGTTCCAGATCCGGGTGGGGATACTCCACCTTGGCGCGGCCATGCTTACGGTTGATGAAGTCATCCACCATGCCCGATTGCAGGGG
>CBDUNQ010000636.1:0-1660 GCA_965368625.1 uncultured Gammaproteobacteria bacterium | reverse complement strand
TGCTGCCAGACTGCAATTACTGGTTTTGGTAATGGGTAGCTGGTCGCTTTGCAAGCTGAAGCCCATCATGGGGCCACCCATGATGAGGCGATGTATTTCCGGGGTATAGCCACCACAGAATGCAATGAGATCAGCGATGGGCGTGCCGATGGGCACTTCCAGGTTGCGAGGCTCGGCCACGCCATCACCGGTTACCGTGACAATCCGTGAAACCAGTGGCTTGCGGTTGGCAACGATATCGTGAACTGCCGCCGCGGTACCCACATTGTGGCACAGCATCCCCAGGTCGGCCGGCAGACCCTGGGTGGGTACTTCGCCACCGGTAAGCACTTTGATCAATTGTTTTTCCCCACCGGCGGGATACACAGTGGGTATCTGTATCACTTCGATCTGACTGTCCGGTTGCTTTTCCAGGGCGGCACACAGGGAGGCATAAGCCTCGGGCATGGAGTCTTCAATGCCGATTACACATTGTCCGGCATGTACCACCGTGCGTAAGATGCGCAGCCCATCGATAATGTCATGGGGCCGCTCCCTCATGAGCATTTCATCGCAGGTGATAAACGGTTCGCATTCGGCGCCATTGAGAATCAACAGGTCGATAGGGCGGTCAGGGCCGGGATTGAGTTTGGCCGCCGAAGGGAAACCGGCACCGCCCAGGCCCACGATCCCGGCATTGCGAATACGATCGCGCAGTTCCACGGGATCCAGGCGGGTATAGTCCCGAATGGGATCATCGCTATGAACCCATTCATCCTGGCCATCGGTTTCGATATGGATGCAGGGCGCGGAAAATCCGGAAGGGTGCGCGACCGGGTGTTCGCCAATCTCCACCACCACACCGGAGCTGCTGGCATGCAGGGGTGCACTGATGTAGCCATCCGCTTCGGCAATGAGTTGCCCTTTACGTACCCGTTCACCCACGTGCACCCGTGGGGTTGCCGGTGCGCCTATGTGTTGCTGCAATGGCAGAATCAGCCGTTTCGGCAGCGGCAGGGTGGCGATGGGCTTCTGGGTGCTCATGGCCTTGTGCGTGGGCAGTGAAAGACCACCATGGAAGCTATGCAGGGTGTCGAAGCGATACTTCACAGACTTGCCGTCCGTATCAATTCGTCCAGGGATTGCGGGGGTTGCTCATCGTCCGGGCTGGGCCATTTCCAGCTCTCCATATCCATTTTTACCGGCACCATATCGATGCAGTCCACCGGGCAGGGCGGCAGGCAGAGCTCGCAGCCGGTGCACTCCTCGGCAATTACCGTATGCATATGTTTGGCTGCCCCAAGAATGGCATCCACGGGACAAGCCTGGATACACAGGGTGCAACCGATGCAGGTGGCTTCATCAATGATGGCCACCAGTTTGCCCTTGTGTTCACCGTGTTCTTCATTGAGGGGGATGAAATCCCGGCCCAGCAGGTCGGCCAGGGCGCGAATACCCGCTTCCCCTCCGGGCGGACACTGGTTGATTTCCACTTCCCCGTTGGCAATGGCTTCGGCATAGGGGCGGCAGCCGGGAAAACCGCATTGGCCGCACTGGGTCTGCGGCAGTATGGCATCGATCTGGTCCACCACGGGATCGCTGTCCACATGAAAACGCAGGGAAGCCGCTCCCAGGGCCAGACCGAACAGGGCGGCCAGTGCACCGATGGCAAGAATGGCCA
>CBDUNQ010000635.1:0-1661 GCA_965368625.1 uncultured Gammaproteobacteria bacterium | reverse complement strand
GGGCAAGCCTACGGGTTTCATGGAGTATGCGCGTAAGGATCGCGGCTATGCACCAGTGGAAGAACGTATCAAGCACTTCAAGGAATTTGTCATTCCACTGAGCGAGGCCGAACTTTCCACCCAGGGTGCCCGTTGCATGGATTGCGGCATTCCTTTTTGTCATCAGGGATGCCCCGTGAACAATATCATTCCCGACTGGAATGACCTGGTGTTCCGCGGTGAATGGCAGCGTGCCAGTGAAGTGCTGCACTCCACCAATAACTTTCCTGAATTCACCGGGCGCATCTGTCCGGCACCCTGTCAGGAATCCTGCACGCTCAACATCGATGACAACCCGGTGAGCATCAAAACCATCGAGTGTGCCATTGTGGACAAGGCCTTTGAAAACGGTTGGGTAAAGCCGCAACCGGCAGCCCATAAAACCGGCAAGAAGGTAGCTGTGGTGGGTTCCGGCCCGGCGGGCATGGCCTGTGCCCAGCAACTGGCGCGCGCCGGTCATGCCGTGACCCTGTTTGAAAAGGCCGACCGCATCGGTGGCTTGCTGCGCTATGGCATTCCCGACTTCAAGATGGAAAAACACATCATCGACCGGCGCGCCGAACAGATGGCTGCCGAAGGTGTGGAATTCAAAACCAGTACCCATATCGGCGCGGACGTACCCGCCAGACAATTGCTGGCTGACTTTGATGCCGTGGCCCTCACCGGGGGTTCGGAACATTCCCGCGATTTGCCCGTGGAAGGGCGAGACCTGGAAGGCGTGCACTTCGCCATGGATTTTCTGCCCCAGCAAAACAAGCGCAATGCCGGGGATCGCATTCCCGATGACGTGGCCATCAGTGCCAAGGGCAAGCATGTGATTGTAATTGGTGGTGGCGATACCGGTTCCGATTGCATCGGTACCTCTATTCGTCAGGGTTGCGCATCGGTAACCCAGTTGGAAATCATGCCCAAGCCGCCGGAAAAGGAAAACAAGGGCCTCACCTGGCCCGAGTGGCCCAACAAGATGCGCACCTCTTCCTCACAAGAAGAAGGGGCCGTGCGTGACTGGTGTGTGACCACCAAAAAATTCGAAGGCAAGGATGGCAAGGTCAGCAAGATTCATTGCGCCCGCGTGGAATGGCAGCAGGATGAGCAGGGCCGCTGGCAAATGAGTGAAGTGCCTGGCTCCGAATTCACCCTGGATGCCGACCTGGTATTGCTGGCCATGGGCTTCGTGCACCCGGTGCAGGAAGGCATGCTCAATGAACTGGGCCTGGAATACGATGGCCGCGGCAATGTGAAGGGCAGCACCGAAGGTGTGGATGCCTACAAAACCAGTCTGGACAAGGTGTTCGCCGCCGGTGACATGCGCCGCGGACAATCCCTGGTGGTGTGGGCCATTCGCGAAGGCCGCCAATGCGCCCGGGCCATGGATGAATACCTGATGGGCTCCACGGAGTTGCCGCGCTAAAACAGGCTCCCTTGAAAAACCCTTGTCATTCCGGCGAATGCCGGAATCTCTTGAATACACTGCCATGGTATGGAGAAACCGGCCTGTGCCGGGATGGCGAGAGGGTAAGGACAGGTATTCATGAAAAAACCCTCGGTCATTGCGAGGTGCAGCGCGCCGTGGCAATCTCCGTGAAGTGGCAGGAAGGGCCAAGCCGATGCCCTAATCATGA
>CBDUNQ010000634.1:0-1665 GCA_965368625.1 uncultured Gammaproteobacteria bacterium | reverse complement strand
GGTTCTGGCACACCAGGCAACGTAATTCTTCTGCAAGCTGGTTGAACTGGGCTTCCTTGGCCGGATCACTGAAGGTATAGGGTGTACCCACCGCGAATGCGGCATAGGGCAATGCCAGCAGGAACAGAATGCCAAGCAGGGTTATCGGTTTCATGACGCCTCTGCCTCCAGTTGTTCCACCATGGGAAGAATGATGGATTGCCAGTCTTCCCGGGTCAGGGGGCCGATCTGCTTGTAGCGGATGATGCCCTTGTGGTCCACCAGGAAGGTTTCCGGTACGCCATAGACGCCCCAGTCGATGCCGACCCGCCCGCTTTCATCAAAGGCATTTTCGCTGTAGGGGTTGCCGAACTGGGCCAGCCAGCGCTGTGCTTCGCTACGGGTATCCTTGTAGTTAAGCCCGTAGATGGGCAAGCGTTTGGCACGCGCCAGCTCCATGAGAAAGGGATGTTCGGCACGGCAGGCCACGCACCAGCTGGCCCACACATTGAACAGGCTCACCTTTCCCATGAATACCTCACCGCTGATGCTGGCATCCGCCTTGTCTACCAGGGGTAACTGGAAAGCCGGCGCTGGCTTATCGATCAATGGCGATGGCACCTTGCGCGGGTCATTGTATAAACCCAGGTAGAGCAAGCCCACCAGGCCGACGAAGACGCCCAGGGGTAAAAGATAACGCACCATCAGCCACTCACCTCTGCACCGAGTTTATCCGTTGCTTTGCTACTGACCGTACTGCGCTTTGGTTTGGCTACCCGGTAACGCCGGTCGATTACCGCCAGGAACCCACCCAGGGCCATGAAGATGGCACCCAGCCAGATCCAGCGGACAAAGGGTTTCACATAGACACGCACACTCCAGGCGCCGCCACTGAGGGGTTCGCCCAGGGCGATATACAGATCGCGAAACAGGCTGGCATCGATGGCGGCTTCGGTCATGGGATTGCGCTGTACCAGGTATACGCGTTTTTCCGGTTTCAACAACGCCACCAGTTCTCCATCGCGGAATACCTGGACTTCGCCGGTACTGGCCTGGTAGTTGGGCCCCGTGGTTTGCTGTACGCCCTTGAAGTCGAAATCATACTGGCCGATGGTCAGCACTTCACCGGGGGCCAGGCGCACATCTTTTTCAATGCTGAAATAGCTGGTGCAGGCAATGCCTACCATGGTGATGGCAATGCCCAGGTGGGCGAGTTGCATGCCGAAGTAACTGCTACGCAAAGAACGCAGGCCGGCAAGGCCGGGGCGATTGCGCAGCTTGTGCTTCAGATCCAGCAAGCCACCGAATACCACCCAGCAGGCCAGGACCAGAGCCAGGCCCACCATCAATGGTTTGCTGTCGGTCAGCATGATCAGCATCAGTATCCCGAGGGCAAGGCTCGCCAGCAGCACCCAGCGCAACTGTTTCACCAGGGGGCTGAGTTCCTGACGCTTCCAGCGGGTCAAGGGCCCTATGGCCATGAGAAACACCACCGGGATCATGAGGGGCACGAACACGGCGTTGAAGTAGGGCGGTCCTACGGAAAGTTTGCCCAGGCCAAAAGCATCCATGACCAGGGGATACAGGGTGCCCAGCAACACACTGGCCGCCGCCACCACAAACAGCAGGCTATTGCTGAGTAACAGGGTTTCCCGGGACAGGGGTGCGAAATGGGCGGCGCTTTTC
>CBDUNQ010000633.1:0-1666 GCA_965368625.1 uncultured Gammaproteobacteria bacterium | reverse complement strand
GCATGGCGGATGGTCCGGTAGAAACCACATGGTTTTCCGGCTGACAGAGGCCGCGATTTTGTCTAAGATTGCCACTCAAAAATACAGGTGATGAACCCGATGAAAGCAGAATGGAAAACCTTCCTCAGTAGCTCCGGCGCCGAGTTCAATGGCAGCGAGTATGCCATCCATTACGGCAATCCGGAGCGGGAACGAAAAGTCGCCCTTACAGGGACTGTTTTTGCCGACCTTTCTCATTATGCCCTGGTTGCTGTACATGGCGATGATGCGGAAACCTTCCTGCAGGGACAGTTCAGCAACGACCTGCGCCAGGTTACCGGTAATCATAGCCTGCTCGCCGCCTACTGTTCTCCCAAAGGCCGCATGCTGGCCAGCTTTCGCTTGTTTCATCACGGTGACAGTTATTATCTCAGGATGCCGGAATCCATGGTGGAAAACACCATCAAGCGGCTGCGCATGTATGTCATGCGCTCACAGGTAACCTTTGAAGACACGGTCGACACCTTCATTCCACTGGGTATTTCCGGCCCCGATGCACAACAAGAGCTTGCCAGGGCCACAGGCCTTACCCCACCTGAAAAGGAAAATGAGGTGGTACAGAAAGATGACCTGACCATGATCCGTGTGGCGGGCATACATCCGCGCTTTGAAATCTATGCCGGATTTGACCGGGCTCGCCAGCTCTGGGACAGCTTTAATGTCAAATGTGCCCCGGTGGGAGCCAGCCCATGGAATTTACTGGAAATACACGCCGGTCTACCCACAGTTTACCCCGAAACCATGGAAGCCTTTGTCCCACAGATGGCGAATCTGCAATTGGTGCAAGGCGTCAGCTTCAAGAAAGGTTGCTATCCCGGGCAGGAAGTGGTGGCCCGAATGCAATACCTGGGAAAACTGAAACGCCGAATGTACCTGTGTCGCATTGAGGAAGAAACCGCACCGCAGATCGGGGAAGAGTGTTTTGATGCCCTGGGCGACGATCAGTCGGTTGGCAAGGTAGTGGATACGGAGCCTCACCCCGATGGTGGCCACTCCCTGCTGGCGGTTCTTCAAATCAGCAGCGCAGAACAGGGAGAGGTTCACCTTGGCAGCAAAACAGGCCCTCAACTCCGATTCCAGCCACTGCCCTATGCCTTTGCTGAGGCGGAAAAGGCCTGAGCCCCTCCGCTTTCAGCCATCGCGCACCGTGATCTAGTGGGTGTGATCTGAACCCAGGTGTGGAAACAGCATATCGCTTTCCATGGTAATGCGTTCATTGAGCAGGCGAAAAATTTCATTGGTTTCCGCCACGAATTTATCGTGCTGCCCGGTTGGCGGTATTGCTACACACCAGCGCTTGGTGTATCCGTGAAGAATTTTTTCCAGCTCATGGGCATTACTGATAAACAGGCTCGCGGCATTATTGATTGCCGCATCCTTGTGGGTAAGTAAATCACTGTATACGGAGCGGGCTTCATGATTCAGATGCTGATTGATTTTTTCCATGAACCTGCGCAGCAAGTCACAAAACACCATGTTATTTCTGAATTCCGTTTTCTCGATTAACACAGAAAGAATCGATGCCATATCAATGATTTCCTGATTCTCTCTTTCCAATTCCTCTCTTGCAACCATTCCCAGCCTCCCATCATCCGCCATGATTGAATCGCAGCCAATTACGATAATT
>CBDUNQ010000632.1:0-1666 GCA_965368625.1 uncultured Gammaproteobacteria bacterium | reverse complement strand
CCTGCCCTTCAAAACCATGGGGCAGAAACAGGGTCAGGCCACACAAACGGCCCCATTTATGTTCCCCGGAACTGATAAACTGATCGATCACCACCTGGGCACCATTGGCAAAGTCACCGAATTGTGCCTCCCATACCACCAGGGCACCGGGGTCCGTCGTGGCAAAGCCATATTCAAAGGCCAGTACCGCCTCTTCCGATAATACCGAATCGATCAGTATGCATTTGGCAAAGCCTTCACCGAGATTCTGCAGTGGAATGTATACACTGCCATCCAGTTGATTATGCAATACCGCATGGCGGTGAAAGAAAGTGCCACGGCCACTGTCCTGGCCGGAGATACGCACGGCATAACCTTCTTCCGCCAGACTGGCATAGGCCAGGGTTTCTGCAAACCCCCAGTCCACCGGCAGGGCCCCGGCCGCCATCTTGCTGCGATCGGCCATGATATTGGCTACCCGTGGATGCAACTCGAAACCGGTAGGCAATTGCAGCATTCGTTGTGCCAGCGCCTTTACCCGTTCCAGCGTGATACGGGTTTCCACTGCATATTCCCAGTCAACCCCTTTGAAGGGAGACCAGTCAATGTCACTGGTGGCACCGATTCCTTCCTGGGAGTGTGGTGAAACCACCAGGCACTGATCCAGGGAGGCACGATAATCTTCCTGCAGCTGATTGATCTCCTGCCCGGTGTACAGCCCCTGTTCCACCAGGTATTGCGCGTAACGTTCACGCACCGGAGGATGCTGACGAATGCGCTGGTACATGAGTGGCTGGGTGGCCGCAGGTTCATCGGCTTCGTTATGCCCGTTGCGACGATAGCAAACCATGTCGATGACCACATCCTTCTTGAAGGTCATACGAAAATCCAGCGCCAGCTGGGCAATGAACACCACCGCTTCCGGATCATCGCCATTGACGTGGAAAATAGGTGCCTGCACCATTTTGGCCACATCGGTGCAATACAGCGTGGAGCGGGTATCCATGGGGTTGCTGGTGGTGAAGCCGATCTGGTTGTTCACCACCACATGTACCGTGCCACCGGTGTTGTAACCCCTGGCCTGGGACATATTGAAATTTTCCATCACCACTCCCTGGCCGGCAAAGGCCGAATCCCCATGAATCAACACGGGTATCACGCGATTTCCGCGTCGGTCATTGGCACGTTGCTGTCGTGCACGTACTGACCCTTCAACCACCGGGCCGATGATTTCCAGATGCGATGGGTTAAAGGCCAGGGAAAGGTGAACCATTCCTCCTGGAGTCATGGCATTGGCGGAAAACCCCATGTGATATTTCACGTCACCGGATCCGGCATTGTCCTGCAACTGATGCTTGCCTTCGAATTCCAGAAACAGATCGCAGGGTTGCTTGCCCAGGGTATTCACCAGCACATTCAAGCGGCCACGATGAGCCATGCCTATGACCATATCCGTGGTGCCGCGCTCACCGGCGTGCAGAATCAGTTCATCCAGCAGGGGGATCAGTGCATCGGCCCCTTCCAGGGAAAAGCGTTTTTGTCCCAGGTAACGGGTGTGCAGATAACGCTCCAGGCCCTCACTGGCAATCAGCCGCTCCAGGATATGCTTTTTCTTTTGTACGTCGAAACCCGGATTCCCGGCAGCTCCCTCCAGACGCTGCTGAATCCAGCGCTTCTGCTCCGTTTC
>CBDUNQ010000631.1:0-1667 GCA_965368625.1 uncultured Gammaproteobacteria bacterium | reverse complement strand
CGGTCCGCGGGATCCCAGCCGCGCGCCGCATCCTGTTCCTGCAGGGTGACATTGGTGATGCCTTGCCTGGCCAGATTGGCGCGCGCGGTTTCAATGAATTGCGGATACACATCCACACTCAGCACCGATTGTCCCAGGTGGGCGAGGCAGGCACTGAGGTAACCACTGCCGGTACCGATTTCGAGTATCCGGTCTTGCGGGCGAATCCGCAGGGATTGCAGCAGGCGGCCTTCCAGGCGTGGTGGCATCATGTACTCATGGTTCCCGAGGGGGATGGCAATATCAGAGAAAGCCAGACTGCGATAGGCAGGGGGGGTGAAGTCTTCGCGGGGGATCTTGGCCAGGGTATCAAGCACGTGGGTATCCAGTACATCCCAGGGACGAATCTGTTGCTCGATCATGTTGAACCGGGCTTGCTCAAAATTCATGGAGTTCATGCATTTATCCCCTGTTGCGGTCGATGCCCGGAATCACCGCCCGTGATGAGCGCATTGCGGCTCTGGGTACCCCGGGTTCACGGCTTCTAGAGTACGGGGTTTGCGAAGGGCAGGCAAGTTGTCAATTTCCCCGTTAATCAAGGTGTTCTATGAGGGAAACCCCTGTGCACCTTGCAATACCGGTCACCTTCCTATACCGTCTTGCCATTGGCTAGGGGTGCCTTGCGGACAGGGTCTGCGGGGCTGAGAAACACCCTTTGAACCTGATCCGGGTCGTACCGGCGCAGGGAAGCTCTATCATCATCAGTCTTCCCGCGCCCGCCCTTTCACCTAACGCTACCCCAGGGGGCGAGGCTATGAGCGCAATTCCAGAAGATTTTATCCAGAAAACCGCGAAACTGTCCGAAGAGGTTACCCGGCCGTTTGCCCATTCCCGCAAGATTTATGTGCAGGGGTCGCGCCCGGATCTGCGCGTGGGTATGCGTGAAGTGGAGCAGGCAGTCACCCATACCGATGCCGGGGAAGAGGAAAATCCTCCCATTACCCTGTATGACACCTCTGGCCCATACACGGACCCTGATGCCCGCATCGACTTGATGAAGGGGTTGGCGCCACTGCGTGAAGCCTGGATTCTGGAGCGTGATGATACCGAGGAACTGGCAGGCCCCAGCTCCGAGTTTGGCCGTCAGCGGCAGAGTGATGCGGCGTTGAAGCATTTGCGCTTTGAACACCTGCACAAGCCGCGCCGTGCGCGTGCCGGGTGCAATGTGTCACAGATGCATTATGCCCGGAAGGGTATCATCACGCCGGAAATGGAGTACGTGGCGATTCGGGAAAATCTGCGCCTCGATGCCCTGCGGCAGGATCCACGCTATCGCCAGTTGCTGCGCCAGCATCCGGGGCAATCCTGGGGCGCGAGCTTGCCCGAAGCCATCACCCCGGAATTCGTGCGCGATGAAGTTGCCCG
Source organism: uncultured Gammaproteobacteria bacterium (assembly GCA_965368625.1). Classification (GTDB taxonomy): domain Bacteria; phylum Pseudomonadota; class Gammaproteobacteria; order DSM-19610; family DSM-19610; genus JAIVHA01. The sequence goes on along the minus strand of CBDUNQ010000631.1, from coordinate 263 downwards.
CGGACGCGCCATCATTCCCGCCAATATCAACCACCCGGAACTGGAGCCCATGATCATCGGCCGCAATTTCCTGGTGAAGATCAACACCAACATTGGTAATTCCGCGGTTTCCTCTTCCATTGAAGAAGAAGTGGAGAAAATGGTCTGGTCGGCCCGCTGGGGCGGCGATACCCTGATGGACCTGTCCACCGGCAAGAATATTCATGAAACCCGGGAGTGGATTTTGCGCAATGCCCCCATGCCCATTGGCACCGTGCCCATCT
>CBDUNQ010000630.1:0-1671 GCA_965368625.1 uncultured Gammaproteobacteria bacterium | reverse complement strand
GCCCTCATGGAGCGGTGCATACCTTCCCAGCGGGAAGGATTGATATGTCCGATTTCCACCACCGGATACAGGGTGAGGCGTCGCACACGCTCCGCCAGAAATTGATTGTAAGCGGGTAGATCATGCACATTTTGCCTGGATGGCAGATCGGTGACGATTCGTTCAATGACCTCTTGTGGGTTTTCCAGTGCATAGCGCCAACCCTTCATACTGGCAGATAGAATCCGGGAAACCAGTTTCGGGTTCTTCTCCAGCATCTTCCGGTTACAGAACAGGGAGTCACCGTAAAAATCCACACCATAGGCGGAGGGTCGCATCTGGGTGATGGCAACCCCCTGCTCCCGGGCAAACCAGGGTACGGAAAAGGTGTTTCCGAAAATGGCATCCACTTCACCACGGAACAACAGGCTGTGGGCTTCATTGGCGGAAGCGTTGTTGGTCGGACGGATCAGGGAAAGACGGGCAGGATCAATCCCCTCCGCGCGTAGCATGGAAAGTACCTCCACATCCACCAGGGCACTTTGACTACCCAGCACCTTCAGCTGAAAAAGATCGGCTGGAGAGGAAAGACCCACATCTCTGCGGGCAAAGACCGCAACCGGACTTTGTTGGAATATGGACGCCAGTATTACCAGGGGAATACCCTGGTCGACGGCAAACAGGATATCACCCGAGCCAATGCCACAATCAGCCTTTCCCGTGGATATCTGATCAACCACAGAGACCAGCTTACCCTGAGCATCCACTCCGGGAATGATCTCCATATCAATGCCCACTTCCTTGTAGAGGCCTTGCCAGTGGGCAACATAGTAACCGGCAAACTGAAACTGGTGATCATCCCGCAACTGCAGACGAACCTTGTCCAGGGCCAATACGTCCACGGCATATAGCAATGCGGGAAGCAGGAAAACCGGAAGATACCGCTTGCATTGATGAGAAGGCATCAATGAACATTCCTTTGTCTGTTTTTCAGCAATACAGAAGAAGCTGGGTAAGCAACTCGGCTCGCATCAATCCCAACCTTCGGTAGCTATTTAGTTATTCTGGCGGGAAAGGGTTACATAAAGTGAGACATTTGCCTAGTGATTTTGATAAGCACATGTATTATATGTAGTTTTTACCCTTACCCTGTTGCGTTTCCTGCCAATTCAGCCTCTCGAAATTGCCCATACGGCACACCCGGGTGCTCCAGTGAATTTGATTTCCTACCAATAATGACACCAGAAATGCGGCCACGACCCGAAGCCTCTCAGAGCCAGCACCCAATGAAAATCATTCACAGGTAATACCCATTGGGGAGTTTCCCCAGAGAAGCTGCGATACCGCTGCAGTGAGTGTAGTACGGGAAAACCATCCTGCGACACCCGAAAGGCTCTCAAGCTGCACCCTATGAGTGCCACGTACAGGAGTAACGCGCAATGAGGCTTCATCAGTACGTCAGTGCGTGTTACCAAGGGCACGGCAACCCGCAATGTAGCGAATAATACACTACCTGCTCCGCTGTCTTGATCGATATAAATACAAAATTTTCATATGGTTAAGCGAATTCAGGGACACTCCCAACCACTGTCGGTCCGCCATCTATTGGCTGACAAAGAGCGCACCGGTTAGCACTGGCCGGCCGTTTCTATTCAAGCGCACCAGCGCCCTGGACCCCCTTCCCCCCCCTCT
>CBDUNQ010000629.1:0-1671 GCA_965368625.1 uncultured Gammaproteobacteria bacterium | reverse complement strand
AACGCTTCACTGTTCTGGTCGGTGTTCGGTGTCAGGATGAGAATCATGGATACACTACCCGGAATGAATGAAAAACCGTACAGTACCACAGAAGCCATGGAGGGAAAGACCGGTACGGCGTACAATTTACAAGGTGCTACTCTCCAGGCTCAAATCCCTATGATCTAGGCGGCAAAGCGGTCATCCAGGTAGCGGACGATATCGGATGATTCGTACAGCCAGCGTACCTTTCCCTCGCCTTCCTCGATGCGCAGGCAGGGCACTTTCAATTCCCCCCCACCGGCCAGCAATTCCTGCCGGCCCGGGTCCTGCTTTGCATCGCGAACCGCAATCTTCAGTGATTGCCGCTTCATGGCGCGCCGCACCTTTACACAGAATGGGCAAGCCGCATATTGATACAGCAGCAGGGAAGCGGTCTGGGCATCCACAGCGGCCTGTTGATCCGGGTCACGTTGTCTTCCCTTTGGGCGGAATAGCCAGTCAAAAAACAGGATCAATCGTCCCAGAATCCAGCGTACTGCTTTCACGTTATATACCCTTACTATTTCATGTTGATTTGAGGCATCAGCCTATCGGTCGCGTACTCTGCCAAGGCCCACAGACGGTGTAAGGCAATGCACCAGCACGGCAAAATCCTTTTTGTCAGAGGGGCGTTCAGGGATTGGCAGAACGTTTTGCCACCGAGTGAATTACACGATCGTATTCAAAATATACCACGAAACCGCCATATACCCATTGGGTGATGGGGGGGTTGCCCACGGCAGGTCGCTTTTCCAGGGGGGAGCCATAACTCGATTCCACTTCAGCCATAGTGAGACCATTCCCTGGTTTGTGCATGGTGGCATACTGATTGGTATGGTCGATGACCAATACATCCGCCACTACAGGAAGTGGGCCAAGCGTCAAGGCAACAAGTAGCAACAGTGGGTAGGAAACAGGCATGAGAGGCTCCTCACAATACAGGGATGTACCGGCTGAAGGTTTCTTCCGGCTTGATACTTGTTAATATAACATTTTGATGAGAATGCAAAAAGCGCATTTTTGCGACCGGTTTCCCGGTTTTATCACAAGAATCCGTGAGAGGACACATGATTTTTGATCCGCCATTGGCGGAAGCCATCCTGATACGCCGCTACAAGCGCTTCCTGGCGGATGTGACCCTCCCCGATGGTTCAACCCTGACGGTACATACCCCCAATACCGGTGCCATGTTGGGCTGTGCTGAACCCGGCAGCCGGGTCTGGCTACGTGCAGTGGATAATCCACGGCGAAAATATCCCCACAGTTGGGACCTCGTGGAAACAAGGCCGGGGGTCATGGTGGGGATCAATACCCACCTGGCCAATGAATTGGTGGCGGAAGCCTTGCAAGAGGAACGGATTCCTGAGTTATGCGGGTATCGCCAGGTTCGCCGCGAAGTGACGTATGGGGAAGAGTCCAGTCGAGTGGACTTTCTGCTTACCGGCCATGCCTCGCAGCCTGATTGCTATGTAGAAGTGAAAAATGTCACGGCCGCGGTAGAGGCCGGCATTGCTTTGTTTCCCGATGCGGTCAGCACCCGGGGCAGCCGGCATCTGCGTGAGTTGGCGGTGATGAAGGCTGGCGGCTATAGGAGCGTACTGTTGTTTTGTGTACAACGGGAAGATGTACGGGAAGTGCGACCTGCCGATG
>CBDUNQ010000628.1:0-1675 GCA_965368625.1 uncultured Gammaproteobacteria bacterium | reverse complement strand
CCCAGTGGTGGCGCAATTCCTTGTCTTCACAGGGCGGAATCGGCAACAGCTGTTCCACGGTGGGCGTCTGTGTCATGGTATTGAGAAAACCGTTATAGGCGATATACAGGCGGTCGATCTTGCCTTCGTCATAGGCATCCAGCATGACTTTCACGGTACCGATGAGATCATTGATACCCGGCTTGTCGCCCAGATTACTTACCTGAGCCACAATGCGCGCACCCAGGCGCTTGAAGAACTGGTTGCCCTTGGAGCCGAACACGGCCATATCGATTTCATAACCCGCATCATTCCACTGCTTCATTTCGCCCAGCAGCTTCTTGTACAGGTTGATGTTCAAACCACCGCACAGACCGCGATCGGTGCTCACCAGAATAATGCCCACCCGCTTCACATCCCGATTGATCAGGTAGGGATGCTTGTATTCGGGGTTGGCCTGATTCAAATGGGCCACCACCGTGCGCATCTTTTCTGCATAGGGACGGGTCGCCGTCATGCGGTCCTGGGCCTTGCGCATCTTACTCGCGGCCACCATTTCCATCGCCTTGGTGATCTTGCGGGTATTTTGAATGCTCTTGATTTTGGTGCGGATCTCTTTTCCAACAGCCATTATCTACGCTCTCATTTGCGGAGCGGGCAATGCGCATTGACGCATTGCCGCCACTCTCATGGATTTACCAGGCCCCGTTGGCCTTGAAGTCCTCAATTGCCTTTTTCATTCCTGCCTGGATCTCGTCGTTATAGTCGCCAGAATCATTGATTTTGGCGATAAGATCGGCTGCGCTGGAATTGATGTGGGCATGCAGGGCTGCTTCGAAGTCGACGATCTTTTTGATATCCACATCGTCAAGATAACCTTCGTTGGCGGCATACAGACTGAAGGCCATTTCCGCGGTGGAAAGTGGCGCATACTGCTTTTGCTTCATCAGTTCGGTTACCCGCTGACCACGTTCCAGTTGCTTACGGGTGGTTTCATCCAGATCCGAGGCAAACTGGGCAAAGGCCGCCAGCTCACGATACTGGGCCAGGGTCAGACGCACGCCACCACCCAGCTTCTTGATGATCTTGGTCTGCGCAGAACCCCCTACACGGGATACGGAAAGACCCGCGTTGATGGCTGGCCGAATACCGGCGTTGAACAAATCCGATTCCAGGAAGATCTGGCCATCGGTAATGGAGATCACGTTGGTGGGTACGAAAGCGGATACGTCACCGGCCTGGGTTTCAATGATGGGCAGTGCGGTCAGGGAACCGGTTTTGCCTTTCACTTCGCCATTGGTAAACTTTTCCACGTAGTCCGCATTGACCCGGGCGGCACGTTCCAGCAAACGGGAGTGCAGGTAGAACACGTCACCGGGGTAGGCTTCACGACCCGGCGGACGACGCAGCAACAGGGACACCTGGCGGTAAGCCCAGGCCTGCTTGGTCAAATCATCGTAGATGATCAGTGCATCTTCACCACGGTCACGGAAGTATTCACCCATGCTGCAACCGGAGTAGGGAGCAATGAACTGCATGGCAGCGGATTCCGCAGCCGGAGCCGCCACCACAATGGTGTGCTCCATGGCACCGTGTTCTTCCAGCTTGCGCACCACACCGGCGATGGAGGAGTTTTTCTGCCCCACGGCCACGTAGATACACTTAATGCCGGTGCCTTTCTGGTTGATGATGGCAT
>CBDUNQ010000627.1:0-1679 GCA_965368625.1 uncultured Gammaproteobacteria bacterium | reverse complement strand
CAAGGGATGCCGTCCGGAGGTCCATAGGCCGCTGCGCACCTGTCACTTCGGCGAAGGGAAGGCGCCACCTCAGCCCGCTCCACAGCTGGTCTGTGGGCGAAAAGAAATGTGCTGACCTCAGGCAAGGGGAGTGATGGCCTCAATGACGAATGTGGCCATCACCCAGTACCACATATTTCAGGGTGGTCAGGCCCTCCAGGCCAACCGGGCCCCGTGCATGCAGTTTGTCGGTGCTGATACCGATTTCCGCGCCCAGGCCATATTCGAAACCGTCGGCAAAACGCGTGGAGGCATTGACCATGACTGAACTGGAATCCACTTCCCGAAGAAAGCTGCGTGCACGGGTCAGGTTTTCCGTGATGATGGATTCCGTGTGCTGGGAGCCATGCTGGTGAATGTGTTCCATGGCGGCTTCCATGTCATCCACCACGCGGATGGAAAGGATCGGTGCCAGGTATTCCGTATCCCAATCCTCCTGGGTGGCGGCCAGCACATCGGGCAACAGGGCACGGGTACGTTCACAGCCACGCAATTCCACACCTGCCTCGGTATATTGGCGAGCCAGTGGCGGCAGAATCTTCGCGGCAATGCCCTCCGCCACCAACAGGGTTTCCATGGTATTGCAGGTGCCATACCGCTGGGTCTTGGCATTGAAGGCCACGGCCAGGGCCTTGGCTTCATCGGCCTGGTCATCAATATACACATGGCAGACCCCGTGCAAATGCTTGATCACCGGTACGCGGGATTCCCGGCTGATGCGTTCGATCAGGCCCTTGCCACCACGCGGCACGATTACATCCACATAGGCATCCATGCGCACCAGTTCGCCCACCGCGGCACGATCCGTGGTTTCGATAACCTGCACACTGTCTTCCGGCAATCCCGCCGCTGCCAGGCCCGCACGGATACACACGGCAATGGCTTGATTGGAATGCTGGGCTTCAGAACCACCCCGCAGAATGGCGGCATTGCCGGACTTCAGGCACAGGGCTGCGGCATCGGCCGTCACATTGGGGCGGGATTCATAGATGATGCCGATCACACCCAATGGAACACGCATGCGGCCCACCTGAATGCCCGAGGGACGATAGTTCATATCACTGATGGCACCCACGGGATCCGGTAGGGCCGCAATCTGGCGTAAACCCTCGGCCATGGCGGCAATGCGGTCCGGTGTCAGGGCCAGTCGATCCAGCAGGGCGGCATCCAGCCCACGGGCACGACCCGCCTCCAGGTCTTTGTGATTTTCCTGCACCAGGGTGGCACTGGCGGCATCAATGGCATCGGCAATAGCCAACAGGGCGGTATTTTTGGCGCCGGATTCCGCCCGCGCCATGGCGCGGCTGGCGGCACGGGCCCGTTGCCCCACCGCCTGCATGTAAGCCGGCACATCGGTCACTATGATTTCAGCGTTAGCACTCATGTTGTCATCTTCATGGGCCTGCAGCCGGCGCTGTTACGCGCGCCACAAGCCCGGGTTATGGGTCAGCATCCACCCGCTCAGGCCGCAGGGTTCAAGGTCTGCCCGGTCAGTTGCAGGGTTAATTGTAACAGTTCATCCCACGGGTTTCCCGGCGCCTGGCCCTTGATCATACGATCCAGTTCCGCGGCCTGCATCAACATGGTCTGCCACTGCCCCAGACGCAGCCGCCCCAGTGCGGAACCGATGGCCCGTTTGC
>CBDUNQ010000626.1:0-1680 GCA_965368625.1 uncultured Gammaproteobacteria bacterium | reverse complement strand
TGCCGGGTAGTGGTTTGTTGATGGATCTGGATCATGCCCGGCAGGAAGCCCTGGGCATCACTTATCCAGTAATGCTGAAAAGTACTGCAGGGGGTGGCGGTATCGGTATGCAGTTGTGCTGGAATGAACAGGAGCTGGAGACGGCCTTTCATTCCGTGGAACGCCTGGCGCGCAGCAATTTCAGTGAAGGCGGCCTGTTTCTGGAAAAGTACGTGGAACAGGCACGGCATATTGAAGTGCAGATCTTCGGTGATGGACAGGGTAGGGTGGTGGCATTGGGCGAGCGCGATTGCTCGGTGCAGCGGCGTAACCAGAAGGTCATTGAAGAAACCCCGGCACCTCGGATCAGTGAAGCCATCCGTGGGCAGTTACAGGATACGGCGGTGCGACTGGGTGCTGCCGTGCAGTATCGCTCCGCAGGGACCGTGGAATATGTCTATGACCGTAAAACCGGGGCATTTTATTTTCTGGAAGTGAATACCCGTCTGCAGGTGGAGCATGGGGTCACCGAAGAAGTCACCGGTGTGGACCTGGTGGAATGGATGGTGCGTACCGCTGCCGGCGATCATGGTTTTCTTGCGGCATACCGGCATCAGCCGAAAGGGCATGCCATACAGGTGCGTCTCTACGCGGAAGATCCGGGCAAACAGTTTCAACCCTGCTCCGGACTGCTCACAGAAATGCGTTTTCCCCCGCAGGTGCGCGTGGATACCTGGGTGGAGCAGGGCATCGAAGTGACGCCCTATTATGATCCCATGGTGGCCAAGATCATTGCCACCGGAAGTGATCGGGAAGCGGCCAGATTGTCCCTCTTGACGGCCCTGCAAAATACTTCCCTGCATGGCATTGAATCCAATCTGGCCTATCTGCAACAGGTGTTGGCCGATGAAGTCCTGGTGCAGGCGGAGCACGATACCCGCTATCTGGACCGCTTCGTATTCCAGGCACATACCATCGATGTATTGTCGCCCGGTACGCAGACACTGGTGCAGGATTACCCGGGTCGTGTGGGGTACTGGGATATCGGTGTACCCCCCTCCGGACCCATGGATAGCCTGGCCTTGCGCCTGGCCAATCGCATTGTGGGAAACGCCGAAGGGGCGGCGGGGCTGGAGCTTACCGTTACCGGACCCAGTTTGCGCTTCAATACCCATGCGGTGATCTGTCTCGGTGGTGCACCCATGCAGGCCTGGCTGGATGGCGTGGAACTCAGCTATTGGCAGGCCCATGAAGTGGCACCGGGCAGTGTATTGAAGATGCGTTCCCTCACCGCTGCGGGTAATCGTGCCTATCTTGCCTTTCGGGGAGGCTTGGTGGTGCCCAGGTACATGGGCAGTCAGGCCACCTTCAGTCTGGGACAGTTCGGTGGGCACGGTGGCCGGGCTCTGCAAGTGGGTGACGTATTACGCTTGAAGGGTGCCTGTCACCTGGAAGCGGCGGCCGTTACGCTGCCCGAGACATTGATCCCGGAGTATCGCCCGCACTGGGATGTGGCTGTTTTGTATGGTCCCCATGGGGCGCCGGATTTTTTCACCGAAGCGGATATTCAAACCTTCTTTGCCACTGACTGGGAAGTACATTACAACTCCAGCCGGACCGGGGTGCGCCTCATCGGCCCCAAGCCGCAGTGGGCCCGCAGTGATGGCGGTGAGGCGGGAATGCACCCTTCCAATATCCACG
>CBDUNQ010000625.1:0-1689 GCA_965368625.1 uncultured Gammaproteobacteria bacterium | reverse complement strand
TAGACTTATTGCCGCTATAGACTCATTGCGCAGCGAAGGACGCAGCCTGCGAAACCTGGAATGTGAAGTGCCGAATGAAGTGGATGAGCTAGTGCCGGATACAGCTCTTGTGGATCCATCAGAACCCTTCAGTCCCGATTACTTCGTGGCACAATATGTGCCCAAAGAGCGACGCAAGGATAGCCGAAAACGGCTTAAATTATTCCTGATGGTGGTCGCGGCGCTTTTGGCGTTGGCGGCCGCCTGGCGTTGGACACCAATGCAGGAATGGTTATCCCCGAAATATCTCTCTGCATTGATACAGTCATTACCCGGAGGCGAAGTGCAGGCCCTGGTGGCCATTGCAGGGTTTGCTTTCGCCAGCCTGCTCATGGTTCCCATTTCCTTGCTGGCTGTCATCAGTGGAATCGTATTTGGTGGTTGGAAGGCCTTTATGTTTATCCTGGCGGGTGCCATTGCCAGCTGTCTGCTGGGTTTTGTGGTAGGTCGCCTGGTGAGTGGTGGTAAGCCGGAACGGGTACTGAATCCGCAACTCAAGAAATTCAGTAAGCGGCTGGAACGTCGCGGTACCGTTGCCGTGGCATTACTGCGGCTGGTGCCCATAGCGCCCTTTACGGTTTTCAATGTGGTTGCCGGCATCTCCACGCTGGGATTCAGACAGTTTCTACTGGGAAGTCTTTTGGGTCTGGCGCCTGGATTGGGCGCCATAACCCTGTTTTCCGACAGTCTCTGGGGTGCGGTAACCGCTCCTTCTCCGGAAAATATTGCCATCACCGCTGCCGTGGCAGTAGGCTTGCTGGTGATCACCTGGCAGATCAAACGCTGGTTGCGTTCCGCCTGAACGTCTGCGAAAGGATATGCGTATCGCGAGTTATAACATCCATGATTGCATCGGTGTGGATAAGCGATATGATCCCGAGCGCATCGCCATAGTGCTTGCTGAATTACAGGCAGATATCATCGCCATACAGGAAGTCACCCTGGATGATGCCGGTGATCTGATCGCCTGTTTTGAGGATTCAACCCGGCTCACGGCATTGGATGGCGCACTGTTTCCACGAGGTGTGGGTCGCTACGGGAATCTATTGCTGTGTCGTTACCCTATACACCAATTCAACATCCATGATCTATCCGTGGTGGGGCGCGAGTCGCGCGGGGTCATGGAGGCATGGCTCCGCAGTGACGAGGGTTCGCTGCGGGTATTGGCAACCCATCTGGGATTGAAGCACTGGGAGCGTAAAGCCCAGGTCAGCAAGCTTATGGAGCTGGTAGCGGACGATGCACACCCAACCCTGTTGCTGGGGGATTTCAATAGTGGTGCCTGGCCGGGAGTGCTGAGTCCATTGACCGCCCTGGGATTTTCATTCAACAGGGTACGCAGCTTTCCCACACGACCATACCCCTTGCTGAGCCTGGATCACATCATGGTGAGGGCTCCACTGGGCTTACGAAAAACCTGGCGTCATGATACTCCCATGAGTCGTATTGCCTCGGATCATTATCCCGTGCTGGCGGAATGCGTGTTCATCTGAGGTAGACCGGGTTTTATATGGTGTAGTACAGCCTCGCCAGCCTTGGCGGAGTGCCTATCCGGTTCGCCAGCTTCGCTGGCTCCTACAAGGGTGTGCCTTTCATGACCGGGGACTGTTCGTTTCCTTCCGGTAGGAGCGAGCGCAGCTCGCGAACAGG
>CBDUNQ010000624.1:0-1691 GCA_965368625.1 uncultured Gammaproteobacteria bacterium | reverse complement strand
ATCGGTTTACGATTTCTCGGTGATAACAATCTGACCCTGTATGCCTGGGCGGAAATCAACCTGGATACAGCTTCCCAGAGCATGACCATCAATCAATGGGCCTACGAAGACAGTGGCGCTGGCATTCTTGTCGGTCAGACCGCATCGGTGGTGCCCCTTCCGCCCTCATTCTTTTCCATGCTGGGAGGCCTGGCCCTGGGGGCAGGAGGCGTGCTGCGGGGAAGGCGGGCAAGGAAGGCGGCACAGCCTACTGAATCAGTTGGCCATTGATATTCTTAGCGATTCACCGCGGTGCAGCAATGGGAATCGGCTGGTAATCAGGAATGGAATGGCTGTGCTTCGCTGCTTGTAGATTCAATGAGGGGCCTTGCTGACCTTGCGTTCCAAGGTCAGTTTTCCTGATTCACTCCATTCAAACGAGAATAATGGTGAATAGATGGCAACATCGGCAAATAAAAGGAAAATACTGCTCATTGGCTGGGATGCCGCCGATTGGAAGGTGATTACTCCGCTGATGGATGCGGGAAAAATGCCCAATCTGCAAAAATTCGCGGATCATGGGGTGGTGGGCAATTTATCCACCCTGTATCCGGTCCTTTCACCCATGCTGTGGACCTCCATTGCCACGGGGAAACGGGCCTACAAGCACGGTATACACGGTTTTGCCGAACCAGACCCCCATGCCGGTGGCATTCGGCCGGTGACCAGCCTGGGGCGTAAAACCAAGGCCATCTGGAATATTCTCACCCAACAGGGGCTGCGTACCCATGTAGTGGGCTGGTGGCCATCCAACCCGGTGGAACCCATCAACGGTGTGATGGTATCAAACCACTACCAGCATGCCGAGGGGGCAATGACTGCACCCTGGCCCATGAGGCCGGGTACGGTGCATCCCGGACGGCTGGCGAAATCACTGGCGGAGTTGCGCGTGCATCCGGAAGAAATCACCGGTGATCAGGTATTGCCTTTTGTTCCCTCCGCCGCGGAAATAGACATCAATAAAGACAAGCGCTTACGCAGCGTGATCAAAATTCTGGCGGAGTGTTCCTCGGTGCATTCGGCGGCCACCGCAATCATGCAGCTGGAGCCGTGGGATTTCATGGGCGTGTATTACGACGCCATTGATCATTTCTGCCATGGGTTTATGCAATATCATCCACCACGGCTACCCTGGGTTGATCAACAGAGTTTTGAACGCTACCAGCAGGTAATCAATACCGCCTATCAATTCCACGATATGATGCTGGGAACCCTCATGCACCTTGCAGGAGAGGATGCCACCATTATCATTGTTTCGGATCATGGTTTTCATCCGGATCATCTCCGGCCCAGAGAGCTGCCCAATGAACCGGCTGGCCCTGCAGAAGAACACCGGCCATTCGGCATATTTGCCGCCCACGGGCCAGGTATCAAGAAGGATGAACTGGTATTTGGTGCCAGTCTGCTAGATGTTACCCCCACCATACTGACGCTGTTCGACTTACCTGTCGGCCGTGACATGGATGGTAAACCGCTTGTCTCCATCATGGAAAAGGCTTCCCCTTCCTATGTGGATAGCTGGGATGAAGTGCCGGGAGAGGATGGATCACTTCCTGCAGACCTTCACATGGATGCCGTGGATACCCAGGAATCATTACAGCAACTGATTGATCTGGGGTATATCGAGAGCCCCGATGAAGACCAGCAAAAAA
>CBDUNQ010000623.1:0-1694 GCA_965368625.1 uncultured Gammaproteobacteria bacterium | reverse complement strand
GGTTGTTGTTCTGGCCCTTGTTGCAAGCCCTGGTGGCAGGCCGTGTCATGGCGCGCCTGGGGGGGCAAATGCGGGTGGCCGTGTCGGGTGGGGCAGCCTTGCCCCTGCCGGTAGCACGCACCTTTATCGGTCTGGGATTACCCATATTGCAGGGTTATGGATTAACGGAAACCAGCCCCATCGTCAGTGGGAATACCCTGCAGGATAATGACCCTGCCAGCGTGGGTTTACCCTTGCCCTGCCTGCAAGTGCGCATTGGCAAGGATGAGGAACTGCAGGTACATAGTCCGGGGGTCATGATGGGGTACTGGAATAATCATGCTGCCACCCGCGCCATCATCGATGCCGATGGCTGGCTGCATACCGGTGATCAGGCGCGGATCGAACGGGGGCACCTGTATATCACCGGCCGTATCAAAGACATTCTGGTACTTTCCAATGGGGAAAAAGTGTCTCCGGGTGATATGGAAAGTGCCATTGCGCTGGACCCGCTGGTGGACCAGGCCATGGTGGTGGGCGAAGGTAAGTCTTATCTTGCGGCGCTGCTGGTATTGAACCGGGAAGCCTGGTTTGGCTTTGCCAAGAAGCTGGGCTTGGATCCCTATCGCCCGGACAGTCTGCAGGATGAGCGTGCGGAGCACGCTGTCGTGAAACAATTGCGTCAGGTGCTGCGGAGCTTTCCCGGCTATGCCAAGGTGCGCCGGGTGGCGCTGACCCTGGAGCCCTGGACAGTGGAAAACGGTTTGCTGACGCCTACTCTGAAGGTGAAGCGTGCACGGGTGCTGGAAGCGTATCGTGCAGAAGTGGAAGCACTGTACGCTGAATAGCCAGCCGCCAGTACCGGCAGCACAGGGTTTTTTTGACATCCCGTGGACTTGGCCCTATAAGGGTGGGCACGCGGGTGTAGTTCAATGGTAGAACGGCAGCTTCCCAAGCTTCATACGAGGGTTCGATTCCCTTCACCCGCTCCAGTTTTCAGGTTTGCTTCGCGCTTCTCACCATGGCGTTGCCCGGGGCGGGTAACGGCGGGACTGGGCTATGCCAGTCCCGGTTGACAAGGTTCAGCGTGGCCAGGAATCGCCTCAGACTTCAGGGCTACGCCGTGGTGGTATCAATTGCTCCCGGGCGAGGTGTTCATGGAGCTCAAGGGGATTGAGCTTGCTCAGGTCCTTGGCCAGTTCGCGGATGGATACTCCGGTTTTAATGACGGGATCCAGCGTGCTGCGCAAGATGCCCAGCATGCGTTTTTCCGCTACCAATACCACGTTATGGGTTTTTTTACGGCGTGCCATGTTGGCCGCTACCTGAGCCACATCGCGGGCAAAGCGGCGGTCCAGTTCTTCGCTGTGCTGAGCGCGATGATCGTCATAGCGATGGGATGAGCCCCCGTTTTTGCCCCGATTGCGGCCACTGTGGTGGTCAGACCACAGGCTTCCCTGTGAGGCTTCTTTTTCTGCCTGGATCAGGTCATCCACTTCTACAAGGTTGGGGCTGTAATCCGTATCGGGATTGGCGGCGGGGGTAAGGGTGAAAAAACGGGCTCTGGCGCTGTCTGCGACAATGATGCAATCATGACTCATAGACATTACTCCTGAAGGTTATCAGAGGGATGCGCTCATCTGGCCTGATAGTCGGGTTATCCTGTCTCGTGTCGGCGTGAAGCCCACCTGAAAGGTGGACTCTCGGTAAAAACG
>CBDUNQ010000622.1:0-1696 GCA_965368625.1 uncultured Gammaproteobacteria bacterium | reverse complement strand
CACCTGGGTCAATAACTGTTCCACCTTTTGACGGCGTTCTTGCGCAGATCCACCAATACCCTGAGCCACCATGCCTTCTTCAATGATATCGCCCACCATCATGCGTGGGTTCATGGAGGAAAAGGGATCCTGGAATATGATTTGAAAATCGGAGCGCTTACGGCGCAGGGCATTCCCTTTGAGCCGGGTAAGCTCGTCACCATCAAAGCGCACAGAACCTGCCGTGGGACGGATCAATTGCAATATGGATTTGCCTACGGTGGTTTTTCCACAGCCCGATTCGCCCACCAGGGCCAGGGTCTGACCGGAGGGAATTACCAGGTCAATACCATCCACCGCATGCACATGACCCACTACCCGTTTCAACACACCGCGATGAATGGGGAAGTGTACCTTGAGTCCGGCAACCTCCAGCAGGGTGGCACCCGAAGCCGCCGCCACTCCTTTTGCCGGGAGCGGTGAATCCGGCTTGTCCGTCTCTCCCTGGGTGGCCTGCAGGGTTTCATCGGCCAGAAAACAGCGCACCCCCTGTCGATCTCCGGCGGGGTACCAGTCGGGTACCCGCTGCTGACAGGGCTCCCAGGCAAAGTCGCAGCGCGGTGCAAAACGACAGGCGGTAAAGTGCGTATCCAGGCTGGGTACAGACCCGGGGATCACCGTCAGGCTCTGTTCCCGCTTTTCCATATCCGGCAGGGAGGCAAACAGTTTTCGACTGTAAGGGTGACGAGGGTTGGCAAAAAAAGCATCGCGCCCCGCTTCTTCAATAATCTGACCGGCATACATCACAGCCACCCGGTCCGCCAGACCGGCCACCACCCCCAGGTCATGGGTAATGAGCAACATGGCCATGCCGGTATCGCGCTGCAATTTCTGCAGCAATTCCAGTACCTGAGCCTGTATGGTGACATCCAGTGCGGTCGTCGGCTCATCGGCAATGAGCAATTCCGGTTCGCCCGCCAGCGCAATGGCAATCATCACCCGCTGTTTCATGCCACCGGAAAGCTGATGCGGATATTCACCGTAGCGCTGTCGTACATCGGGAATGCCCACCGCATCCAGCAGCTCCAATACCCGCTGCGCCGCGGCGCGTCCTTTCAAGCCTTTATGCTGGGTAAGGGATTCTTCAATTTGCTGGCCGACGGTGAGTACCGGGTTGAGGGATGTCATGGGTTCCTGAAAAATCATGGCCATGCCGCCACCGCGAATGGTGCGCATCTGCGCTTCGGGCAGTGCCAGCAGATTCTGTCCGTTCAGCAATACTTCACCACCGACAATACGACCCGCCGGTTGTGGCAATAGACGCAGCAATGACAGGGCCGTCATGGATTTTCCACAGCCCGACTCACCCAGCAGGGCAAAGGTTTCCCCTTTGTGGATTTCAAAACTCACATCATCCACAGCGCGTATCGGTGACGGCCCTGAACCCAGGTGCGTTTGTAAGCGGGAGACCCTTAACAATGGATTGCTCATAAGACGCTCAAGCAGTTGGGTACGCGGATCGATGGTAAGTAAGAATGCATATCAACGCTCACGCAGCCGGGGATCAAAGGCATCCCGAACCGCATCGGAAAACAGGTTTGCCGCCAGCACCAGGGTAAACATAAAAAGAAAGGCCGCCATCAGCGACCACCATACCATGGGCTCGCGCGCCATCTCCAGACGTGCCCGGTTGATCATATTGCCCCAGCTGATCATG
>CBDUNQ010000621.1:0-1700 GCA_965368625.1 uncultured Gammaproteobacteria bacterium | reverse complement strand
AAGGAATATACCGCTATCGTATTCTTGGAACCCTTTGATATACGCAACCAGCGCGCCTTTGGTTATGATATGTTTTCCCAGCCCACCAGGCGCGCCGCCATGGAAAAGGCGCGCGATACCGGTGATGCCGCACTCTCGGGAAAAGTCACCCTTAAACAGGAAATGGATGAAGATATCCAGGCCGGATTTCTACTTTACCTACCGCTGTACCGCCCGGGTATGCCAACCGATACCATTCAGCAACGCAGAAATGCCCTGCGCGGTTATGTGTATAGTCCATTCAGAGCCAAGGACCTCATGCAAGGCATTCTCGGCGTTGGACCTTCAGAGCTCAACCTGAATATCTATGATGGCGAAAGCGTAAATAAAGAAGCGCTGATGTATAGCGAATATACGGGCGATCATGACCCTGCCAACAGGCCAGAAGCACACTTTTCAGCAACCCGGAGTATCACCATACAGGGCCGTCCCTGGCTGCTGGAAATCAGCTCAAGCCCGCTACTGGAATCGAGGATTGATGCCTCCAAGCCCAATATCGTCTTATTTTCCGGTATCTGCATCAGCCTCTTGTTCACAGCCTTTGTATGGTCACTGGTCACCCGCAAGGAACGTGCACTTCGGCTGGCCAATGATATGACCGTAGCGGTGCGTGAGCGTGAAGCGCTTCTCGACGCCATTGTGGAAACCGCGGCCGATGGCATCATTACCCTCAATGAACATGGAGAAATCCTGTCACTCAATCATGCTGCCAGCCTGATCTTCGGTTATCAGGAAAAGGAAGTACTGGGTAACATGGTCGTACAATTAATGCCTGAACAAAGCCTTGGAACCGGGCCGAACTTCTGTGATATTCAGCAACGCCATGATACCGCCAGCACGATTGCCATCAGTAGCGAAGGTGTCGGCATCCGAAAGAATGGTGAAGAGTTTCCTCTGGAGCATTCCATCAGTGAAGTACAACAGGCGGGAACCAAGATATACGTTGTAATTGCACGCGATATCACCAAGCGCATTCGCTCCCAGGAAGCCCTGCGATGCAGTGAAGAGCGCTTCGATCTGGCTATCAAAGGAGCCAACGATGGCCTCTGGGACTGGGACCTCAAAACCAACAAGGTCTATTATTCCCCGCGGTGGAAGGAAATGCTTGGTTATGCCGAGGAGGATATCGGCTGCGACCCTGATGAGTGGCGTACACGAATCCATAAGGATGATCTCTCCCATACAATGGAAAGCCTGCAACAATCACTTGACGGAATCTCTCCCACCTATCAAAGCGAACACCGCATGCTGCACAAGGATGGTCATTACGTATGGGTACTCGATCGCGGCATCATGCAACAGGACAAGCAGGGCGAAGTACAACGCATCGTGGGAATACATACGGATATTTCCCAGCGCAAGCATATCGAAAAAATGAAGAGTGAATTCATTTCCACTGTAAGCCATGAATTGCGCACCCCCCTTACCTCCATCCGCGGCTCTATCGGCCTGATTATCGGTGGCGCCGCTGGCCTGGTTTCCCAACAGGCGAGTGAGTTGCTGCAGATTGCCAATCGCAACAGCGAGCAATTACTGGTGCTAATCAACGATCTTCTTGATATCGAAAAGCTGCAGTCGGGAACGCTTCCATTCGATCTCTGCCTTTGTGCGCCTGAAAACCTCATCGCCGATGCCATAGAAGAAAACCAGGGGTATGCCGA
>CBDUNQ010000620.1:0-1700 GCA_965368625.1 uncultured Gammaproteobacteria bacterium | reverse complement strand
CCCAGTAACACAGGTGCCGGGGCACCGCCACGGTTCGTGGTCTCGTCTGGAAATTACTTTCCGAACAACTTCAAAACGGCTTGCACCACATCCTGCACATTGGGAATCGCCGCTTTTTCCAGTCCATGATTGTAGGGAATGGGCACATTCTTGGCGGAAACCCGTAGCGGAGGCGCATCCAGCTCAAAGAAACACTCTTCATTGATGATCGCCATCACTTCGGAACCAACCCCCACAGGCGCCTCGGCTTCTTCAACAATGAGCGCGCGATGGGTCTTGCTCACAGAAGCGCGAATACCCTTGCGATCCAGGGGTGCCAGAGAATACAGATCCACCACCTCGGCCTGGATACCATGTTGTTTGGCCAGGATATCGGCGGCGGCCATGGCCCAGTGAACAGAGATGTTATATCCGAACAGAGTGATATCCTTACCGTCCCGCGCCACTTCGGAACCTTCCAGTGGGTGGAAAAATTCTTCGTCGGGCACTTCGCCCTTCATGTTGTACATGAGTTCATGTTCGTTGATGAACACGGGGTCATTACAGCGAATGGCGGACTTGAGCATGCCATAGGCCTGTTTCGGGTTGGAGGGCGTAACCACGCGCAAACCCGCAATACCCATGAACACCTTTTCCATACGTGCCGAATGCTGGGCACCCAGTTGGTGGGCCGTACCGCCGGGGGAACGTATCACCACCGGTGCTTCCAGTTGTCCTCCGGACATATAACGCACCTTGGCAGCACTATTGAAGATCTGGTCCATGGCCAGCCAGGCAAAGTTGACCGACATGATTTCGATGACCGGCCGAATCCCCAGAAAGGAGGCGCCGATACCCAGACCGGTATAACCGTTTTCGGAAATGGGGGTATCGATCACCCGTTCCGCACCATACTTTTCATACAGACCCTGGGTTGCTTTGTAAGTACCACCGGCAACCCCGATATCCTCACCCATGCAAATGACCAGGGGGTCATGATTCATTTCTTCATCTTGGGCACGACGCAGCGCTTCCCAGAACATCAACTCGGCCATTTAGCGCACCCCTCCGCGGACATAGGGATCATTATCCGCAAATACATATTTTTCCAACTCCGCCACCTTGGGTTCCGGTGAAGATTCGGCGAAGGCGATGATTTCATCTTCGATCTGGTCAAGGATTTCCGTATCCATGGCCTTGTAGTCCTCTTTGGTCAGGTCACCGGACGCGATCAGTTTATCGCGCAGCATGATGATGGGATCCCGCCCCGACCACATGCGCTCTTCCTTCTTGGTGCGGTAGGCATTGGAATCGGACATGGAGTGACCACGATAGCGGTAGGTCATCAGTTCGAGAAAATAAGGCCCTTTGCCGGAACGCACGTGATCCACTGCTTTTTTCGCGGCCTTGTACACTACTTCGATATCCTGTCCATCGGCCTGGGCAGAGGGAATGTCATAACCGGAAAC
Organism: uncultured Gammaproteobacteria bacterium; assembly: GCA_965368625.1. GTDB lineage: Bacteria > Pseudomonadota > Gammaproteobacteria > DSM-19610 > DSM-19610 > JAIVHA01. The sequence continues at coordinate 252 of CBDUNQ010000620.1, read as the reverse complement.
GCGTTTGTGCTGGTCAATCACCGCCGTGGAACGATCAATGCGGGTGCCGATGCCATACAGATTATTCTCGCAGACATACAATACCGGCAGGTTCCAGACCTTGGCCATGTTCAGTGACTCATGGAAGGTGCCCTGGTTATTGGCGGCATCCCCCAGGAAGCAGATGGCGATTTCATCGCCGCCCTTCATTTTGATGCCTTTGGCCATGCCCGCCGCCAGTGGAAAGGGTCCACCCACCAGGGCGTAACCACC
>CBDUNQ010000619.1:0-1703 GCA_965368625.1 uncultured Gammaproteobacteria bacterium | reverse complement strand
CACAGTCTCTATATCATTATAGACTCGATTTTTCCAACAAACGCCTCTGGCGGCAAGCTACCCCGGTCGGGTTTCAATATCGCCTTGATTGGCACCCATTTCAAAGGGTGGAAAATCACAGGGTTACCATAAGCAAACAATACGGTACCGTATGAAATCAACGGCTTTCGAAAACGACCAGACACTATCTATATATTAACAACTTCTAATAAGTTATCGGCATGACGCAGATTGCATTGCTAACCGGGGTCAATCCTGATAAAGAACCGCTTGCACGCAAATTTCACGCTGGGTGTGACCGGTCCATAGTTGGACGGGTAACTCACATCCAAAACGAAACAGGGCCCGCAGTGCCATGACGGATGGGGTATTCATACTCCCAGCAGGATTTCACCCTATACCGTGAAAAAACGGTATGATACAGCTCACACAATAACAGGGATGAACCATCATCCGCGGAGGGTACATGGCGTTGTATGACAGTGGTTTTTATGATTCCCAGGAACAGGGCTCCGTGGCATCCGCCCGCGTCATCGTTCCCTACGTGCTCCAATTGTTACAGCCGAAAAGCGTAGCGGATATTGGTTGCGGGGTGGGTACCTGGTTATCGGTATATGCCCAGCACGGGGTCAAGGAAATCCTCGGCATCGATGGCGAGTATGTGGATCAGACCCGCCTTTATATTGACCAGCAGCAATTCATGCCCCACGACCTTTCCAAACCCATTGCCTTGGATAGAACATTTGATCTGGTTCAATCCCTGGAAGTAGCAGAGCATATTGACCAGACCAGGGCAGACCAATTTGTGGAAACCATAACCTCACTGGGAAAAGCCGTTTTGTTTGGCGCGGCGATACCCTATCAATTGGGCACAGGCCACATCAATGAACAGTATGTGGACTACTGGATTCCCCTGTTTGAAAAACGCGGCTATCACCCGGTGGATTGTATTCGACCACAAGTGTGGAACCAGCGTGAAGTGGAAGTCTGGTACCGGCAAAACACCCTGCTTTTCCTGCACGAGGAGCGCTACCAGCAATTTTTGCTTGACCACCCCGGCATTCTCGACCAGCGACTGGTTTCCGTAGTACACCCGGAATTGTACGAGTTGCGCATATCCATGTTGTTAAAGGTGATTTCCGATATTGCCGGCCATCTTCAGGGCAATAAAGACTGGCAACTCGCCGAGCAACTCTATAAGTTGGTTCTCCACCATGATGACGATCGTGCCGAAACCCACGTCGCTGTCGGTCAGTTGATGGCCAAGACCGAGCGCTGGGAAGCGGCACTGGAAGCCTTGAACAAGGCCATCACCATCAATGACAATGCCGCCCCTTTCTATTTCATACGTGGCAGCATCTACAACCGGACCAATAAAAATGATCTCGCCCGTCAGGATTTCCATCAGGCACTCAAGGTGGATGCCAACTATTCACCCGCGCGGGACGCCCTCGCCCGCCTGGAGGCCAACTGAAAGCAGGTCATCCATCCCGGCGCAGGCCGGGATTTTCCAAACCTCCGGCAGACGTCATAAGATACCGGTCCGCGCTGGTATGACGAGCCTTTTTTCAACCACCGTCATTCCGCCGCAGGAATCGTGAAGTAAAATGTGGTACCGCCTCGCTCTTCATTGGTGAAATCAATGGTACCTCCATGTAACTCCACAATGGCTTTGGCGATACTCAAGCCCAATCCGGTGCCGC
>CBDUNQ010000618.1:0-1705 GCA_965368625.1 uncultured Gammaproteobacteria bacterium | reverse complement strand
CAGCTATAGCTACCTGTTCAATACACCCACCTTTGTCAACCTCAATGCCAATGCGGCACCCAGCGGTATCCAACTGAAAGGTATGCGTATCGGTATCAATGGCACCCAGTCGGTCAGCGGCCAGGCCTACAGTAATCTGGATGTCACCCTGGGAGGTACTCTCTACAGCCCGGATACCGGTCAGTTGCTTTCCAGCGTAGGCACACTGATCCCCCTGGAAAACGGCCCGGATACCGATGAATTCTTCCTCACCTTCGAGGTGCTGGGCAGTAACAGCAATCCCTTCACCGAGAGCACGAACCTCACCGTGCCTCCGGCTCCGGGCCCGGGTACTGCCGCCGACATCGGCTTGCGCACCTTTGATGAAATCAATGCCACCATGGCGACGCTCACCGGTGTGAGCACCACCCATAGCAATGTCTTTACTACCTTTACCACGGTACGCCAGCAATTGCCGCCGGCGGAAACCTTTGAGAGCTTCGTGTCGGCTCATCAGGTGGGGGTGGCGCAACTGGCCATCGCCTATTGCGATGCCCTGGTGGAAGACAGCAGTCTGCGCAACACCTTCTTCGATCAGGCAGTCAACAGTGCCGGCTTTGACTTCAATGCCAATGTGGCCACCGCCTTCAGCGGCGGCGAACAATCGGACATCGCCACGGATCTTTATAACCGCCTGGTGGGTAATCCGGGCTCGGGTTCCACAGATCTCACCAGTGCACCCACCCGTGCGGAAGTACTGAACGAACTGGTTAACCCAACGGATGGCAACGGCGATAGCATCGGTGACGGGCTCTATGACCGCCTGCGTGTCACCTGCCCCGCTTCGCCTCCCTGTGACGCCACAAGAACACGAACCATTGTCAAGGCCATGTGCGCTTCCGTACTGGGCAGTGCCACCATGCTGGTGCAATAGCGCCGGAGTATGTAGCTATGATGAAAAAACGCAAAACCACCTTTAAACTTGACGAGCCACTGTTGCACGCCGACCATAAACGCCCGGTGAGCCGCCGCGATTTTTTGGCCCAGGGCCTTACCCTGGGTATGGGTACAGTGGTAGCCCCCTCCCTATTCAGCCTGTTGGGGGTCCCCCGCTCCGTATCGGCTGCACTCACCAAAGACATTGCTGATATGCGTGATATTGAGTGCGCCATCAGTGTACCAAGCAGCCGCAAGATCCCCTTCATCTGTTTCGATCTTGCCGGTGGCGCCAATATATCGGGCTCCAATGTCCTGGTGGGTCAACAGGGTGGTCAATTGGATCTGCTCAGTACTGCGGGCTATAACAAACTGGGCCTTCCCGGTGACCGCATTCCCATTACCGCCACCAATGAATTCATTGATAGTCAATTGGGCTTACGCTTCCATTCGGAAAGCGCCATGTTGCGTGGCATATTATCCCGAGGCACCACTGCCCTGAGCGGCGTCAATGGCGCCGTGATTCCCGCGCGCTCCGACAACGATACGGGTAATAATCCGCACAACCCCATGTACGGTATCGCCCATGCCGGTGCCGCTGGAGGTCTGGTCACCCTCATCGGTTCACGCAATTCCGATTCCGGTGGCAATTCCATGGCACCCGACACCATGATCGACCTGGAAAAACGCCCCACCAAGGTGGACCGCCCCAGTGATGTGACTGGTATGGTGGATTCTGGAGATCTGATTTCACTCATGAGCCAGGACGATGCGGTACGCGTCATGGAAT
>CBDUNQ010000617.1:0-1705 GCA_965368625.1 uncultured Gammaproteobacteria bacterium | reverse complement strand
CACCAGGCCGGTAATGGTGCAGATGATGAGGGTATCGATAAAGGTGCCCAACATGGCCACGGTACCCTGCCGTACCGGGCTTTTCGTGCGTGCGGCAGCGTGGGCAATGGGAGCACTGCCAAGCCCGGCTTCATTGGAAAAGATCCCACGGGCCACGCCAAAGCGAATAGCGGCCCATACCGCCGCACCGGCAAAACCACCCACGGCGGCGGTGGGGGTGAAGGCATGGGTCACAATCTGAACCAGCGCCGCCGGAATTTCGGTGATGTTGAGGACAAGCACCAGCAGACCTGCCAACACATAGGCAATGGCCATGAAAGGCACCAGCTTGCCGGCGACTTCCGCGATCCGCCGAATCCCGCCGATGAGCACCAGGGCGGCCAGCACCGCCATGGTGAGGCCGGAAACCAGATGCGGTATTCCCAGCTTGCTGTTGAGGGCATCGGCCACGGAATTGGCTTGCACCGTGTTGCCGATACCGAATCCGGCGAGGGTGCCGAAGATGGCAAAGGCCGCACCCAGCCAGGCCCAGTGTGCTCCCAGGCCATTGCGGATGTAAAACATGGGGCCGCCCACATGATTTCCCTGGGCATCCACTTCCCGATAATGCACCGCCAGCACCGCTTCGGCATATTTGGTAGCCATACCCACCAGGGCGGTACACCACATCCAGAACAGTGCGCCCGGCCCTCCCATGAAAATAGCGGTGGCTACTCCGGCGATATTGCCCGTGCCGATGGTGGCGGCAAGGGATGTCATCAACGCATTGAAGGGGCTGATGTCTCCGTCGCCGCTACCCTGACGGCCCTGCCACAGCATGCGAAAGCCATACAGGATGCGGCGCATGGGCATCAGTCGCAGACCGATATTCAGGAACAGGCCGGTACCGAGAATCAGCGCCAGCATCAGCGGGCCCCAGACAATATCATTGAGTTGCGTGATCAGCTGCGTCAGCTTTTCCATGAAATTCCCGTGGTGAGAGGTTGGCTGCGCGGCGCTTGTGCTGGCGCAAGGAGCCGGGCAGTGACGAGGGTCAGTAAACCGTAAAACCCGCTTAATGAAAAGCCCGGGGTCATAAAGGCAAGACTACTCGGGATACTGACGCAGGATCAGATGCTCTCCGCGCTGGGTGAACTCCAATTGTTTCAGGGCGCTCATACCCAGGAGAATCCCGATATCTTCAACGGCCGGATTGATACTGGCGCGCACCTGGCGCAGGACAATGCTACCGATGCGTACTTCTTCCAGCAGGGTGGCATAGGCGGTGATGGGGCCATTGGCGGTTTGATAGACCCGCGGCGCCCCTCGGGGTAACTGTAGTTTCTGTGCCAGGTTCGCCGGGATGGAAACATCACTGGCACCGGTATCGAGCATGAATTCCACCGTATGGCCATTGATCTGGCCACTACTCACATAGTGGCCGAAGTGATTACGCTGTAAATGAACTTCGCGCACGCCTTCACTGGTGACGCTGCCCTGCAGGGAACGGTTGGGGTTGCGCTGCCGATCGATCTGGTCCTGAAAGAACAGGGTCAGCAGCCCCAGGGTGATGAGCAGCGCAGCCCAGGTGAACCACTTTCCCAGGCGTTGGCTGGTTTGGGGGGGATTGTCAGACATGGGGGCAGTATACCCGGGGAGTCAGTGCAACGGCCAGATTCCCCTTGTTTGCAGGTATTTTTCCACGCTGTGAATGCCTTGACCTGCA
>CBDUNQ010000616.1:0-1705 GCA_965368625.1 uncultured Gammaproteobacteria bacterium | reverse complement strand
ATACTGGGCATCAGCATGCCCCTGGCCAGCAGCCTTACGCAGCCAGTTCAAGCCTTCTTCATGACTGGGGGTGTCTTTTTGTTCCATCAAAAACATACCCAGGTTGTACTGGGCGATGGCACTGTCCTGGTTTGCGGCAGCCCGATACCAGTGTGCCGCCTTGCGGGTATCCTGCGCTACTCCCAGTCCATGGTCGTAGAGTACACCGATATTGATCTGTGCATTCACATAGCCTTGTTCGGCAATGGGTTGCCAGGTATCCAGGGCGGTAAGGTAATCGCCCTGTTCATAGGCATTCCATCCCTCCAGGAAGAGGGCATGACTTGAATCCGTGCTGGCATGCACTGTGGAGATAACGCAAAGCAGGGCCGCCAGACCGATGTTGCGCAACCCGTGGCCGCAATTCCATGTAATCCATCCCATACCACTACCTCTCTCAATGGATTTTCAGGGCTTGGCGTATCGGTGGGATTCCGCTTTATGCCTGCCCTGATACTTCGCCTTCATTTCTATCACTGCTGAAAGGCGATCGCTGTGAACTATAGCGGCAGCAAAGTGGCAGGACTTCACAATCGGGACACATTTCTCTTTGTGCAGAGTCGGTGAGAAACACCTAAGTCGTCGATAAATAGGGGTATTCCAGCAAACCACCCAGTTTGTGGGCCGGTGCTGAAATGAGTCCTGTTCAATAATCATAAACTACATTGTAAATAGTTTATAACTAACTGAATTAAAGTATAAATATATAATTTTCGGTTGCCATACCCCCATGATGGAGCGCCACTTCCAAACATGGGCATAAGCTACATTTGATTGATTTCGCGCAGTATTTATCAACGGGGAAGGTTTTATAGTGAAATCCATCATCAGCAGACGTCCGGTATCGTTTCAGGTGTGTCGCCGGTCACAGCCTGTGCAGGGATTCCACTGGAGGTGATGAATATGGTGAAGGAATGGTTGCGATGGATTGAACAACATCCTCATAGCGTAATGATCCTGTCCCTGCTCTGGGTACTGACCCTGCTCATCGGGCTTACCTGGGGCGTTTCCCGGGTACAGCAGCAACTTCAGCTCCATGGACAACTGGCACTGCAGGAAGCGGGCATCACTGCGGATCAGGTCTCCATGAATTTCACCTGGCGTGATGCAACGCTGTCCAGCACTTCACTGAGTAAAGAGGAAATGGACAGGGCTGCTGCCATCCTGCACGCCGTAGACGGCGTGCATCGGGTGGCCTACACAGTACCTTCCGCAGTCAAAGCAGACAATATCGCCGCTGCACCTACAGCCCCCGTGGATCATCGCCCACTTCCTGTGGAGCCCATTGAAGTGGCAGACGTGTTCCGTAATGTGAATGTCACGCGAGCTATACGGCCAAAGAGGGAAGCGCTGGCCTATGCCTGGGATCCCCCCGCCACCTCCGAACCCGCGCCAGCGGAAATCGTGGAACCGCCACAGCCGGTGAATAGAGTAGATCATTCCACCCGGGAGACTTCTTTCCAGCAACAGTTGGATAGGGCAATGGATTATCAAAAGGCGCAATTTCATCCGGGAAGCCTGCGTTGGACGCCGGATATGATTCACTCTCTGCAACAATTGGTACAGGTGTTGCGGCAACATCCACGGGAAGTCATTGAAGTCATCGGCTATACGGATACACCTGGAAACAAGTATCAACGTCATCATATGAGTGCGCAGCGAGCCT
>CBDUNQ010000615.1:0-1707 GCA_965368625.1 uncultured Gammaproteobacteria bacterium | reverse complement strand
GCCGAAGCCGGGGGGAGTTGCATGCAAACCACCGGCATGAACCTGCAGGGAGGCGGTATTCAACATGATTTTGCCACGGTCGGCGGCATATGGGACAGCCTGTTCAACCTGAGCAAGGATCAATTGCAGCAAATGGCCCAGAATGAACAGGCCGCCCAGGAAGCCGGTGATCTATCCGCCGATCTTCGCAACTATTACTGGGTCACCAGTACCGATACCTGGAACCAGAGTCTGGGCGCCCCCGGCCATCCCGTGTGGCTGGTGTTTGCCGCCGAAGCCGAATGCCCGGCCCTGGCCAGTGATGTCACCATCCATGGCATGGTGGTTTATGAAACCGGCGAATCGGGTGCCTGCGATGGCGGCGGCTGGGGAGCACCCACCGTGTACGGCAGCGTGCTGGTGGAAGGTGACTTGAACAACCTCAGTGGCGGCGGTAATTTCTACCAATACAGCCATGCCAACAACGGGGGCCTGCTGGCCAATATCAGCCCGGTGCGGGCACCACGCATCGCCGGCACCTGGCGCGACTTTACACCAAAACCATGAAACATAACCGCAGCAAGAACAAACAAAAAGGCTTCACCATCACCGAATCCCTGGTGACCATGACCATTCTCGCCGTGGGCATCACCGGTATCAGCCATCTGCAAGTGGACCTGTTACGTGCCGGGGCCGTCACCCGTGACCGCGCCCAGGCCATTACCCTGGCCGAGAAAAAGCTGGAGGAATTGCGTGCAGATGCCTTGAGTGAAAACAATTACACCACCAGCCTGAGTGATGATCATCCTGACCCCATCGAAAACGAACGTTTTCATCTGTACTGGACCATTACCCCCGACAGCCTGGGCACCTATGCGCAGATACAGGTGAGCACCCGCTGGAGTAACCGTCAAGGCAATCATGAAGTGGTATTGAATACCATCATTCCCAGTGCCAGCCCCGCCCTTTCCGGGGAACCGCTGCTCGCTTCCACCTCACCCTAGCAGCCTCAATCCCATTTATTCCAACCACCTCAATATAGTACTGTAGGAGCCAGCGAAGCTGGCGAATAGCAGTGGCATGATCTATTGGGATGCCACATTCATTCGCGAGCTTTGCTCGCTCCTACCGGTGGAGCCCGATACCTCTGGAGTGGAAATAATCCCCTGTAGGAGCCAGCGAAGCTGGCGATCAAACCCTTATTCCGGACCAACCCATATGGCATCCCACAAAGGGTATTTTTCGATCGTGTCGACCAATCCTGATCGTAATGGATTAGCCACTACATAACGCGCTGCCGATAGTAAATCTTCCTCTTGACGCAATGCACGATCATGAAAGCCTCTTTGCCATACAGGATCCCGGCGACAGAGATAATGATTGATACGCAACGCACTTTTGAACTTCACACGTTGTATCGTTTTACTGAGATCCGGATTTTCCAAGCGAAATAACCAGTGCAGGTGATCAGGCATAATCACCCAGGCAAGAGACTCCGTGAAACCATTTTCGTCTGATGCTTTAAGTTCATGGGCGAGTAAGCGACCAATACGCCAATCCGAAAAGAATTCATTGCGACCTGCTGTTACAGACGTAATCAGGTATATTTGCCCGCGCTGGGAAAATCGGCCTTTACGCAACTCGTTACCATGAAAACCAGCCATAACCCTTCCTTGGGTATCTTATTTCCTTACGCAACATAACAAATCCTCATAGACCAATGCACGT
>CBDUNQ010000614.1:0-1714 GCA_965368625.1 uncultured Gammaproteobacteria bacterium | reverse complement strand
CTTTGAGGTCAGTCATCGACAACAGCACTATGGCCCAAACCGCCTTACCCTGAAAAAAGGGAAAGGTCCGCTGCTGTTGTTTTTGCTCCAGTTCCATCAACCCCTCGTGTACATTCTACTGGCGGCTGCAGTCATTACTTTTGCATTGCAAGAGTGGGTGGATAGTGGCGTCATATTTGGTGTGGTATTGGTGAATTCGGTCATCGGGTTTATTCAGGAAGCAAAGGCATTGAAAGCCATTGAAGCCCTGGCACGCAGCATGGAGGGTTCGGCTACTGTGATTCGTGCCGGTAAAAAGGAGCGAATACCTGCTGCCCAATTGGTGCCGGGTGATCTGGTACTGTTGCAATCCGGGGATAAAGTACCTGCCGATCTACGCCTGCTACGTGCTCGGGAATTGCAGATTGATGAGTCGGCCCTGACGGGAGAATCAGTGCCGGTACAGAAGCACCCCGAGCAGCTGCCACAGCAAACCCTGCTTGCGGATCGTAAAAACATGGCCTATTCGTCCACCCTGGTCACCTATGGAACCGGTGGCGGTATCGTAGTGGATATCGGAGACCATACGGAGATCGGTGAGATCAATGCCCTGATTGCCAGCGCTTCAAGCCTGGCAACCCCCCTCACACGTAAAATCACAGAATTCAGTGGCGTATTACTATGGGTAATTCTGGTCCTTGCCGGATTGACGCTGTTGGCCGGTTGGTATCATGGTGAACCCTTGCTGAATACTTTCATGGCGGCGGTGGCCCTGGCCGTAGGTGCTATCCCGGAAGGCCTGCCTGCCGCCATGACCATCATGCTGGCGATCGGTGTCGGTAAAATGGCGCGACGCCACGCCATTATCCGCAAAATGCCTGCCGTGGAAACCCTGGGAAGCACCACGGTTATCTGCTCAGACAAAACCGGGACCCTTACTCAAAACCAGATGACAGTACAGGAAATATGCGTGGCTGATCAGTGTTTCACTCTCTCCGGGGTGGGGTATCAGCCCCTGGGTGGGATTCACCTGGGTGAGCAGAAGGTAGATGTCACAGAGTACCCGGCATTACTGACCTGTTTAACCGCAGGTATGAGTTGTAACGATTCATCCCTGGTAGAGCGTGATGGGGTCTGGGGAATAGAAGGAGATCCCACGGAAGTAGCCTTGATTACCGCGGCACGCAAGGCAGGTCTGACGGAGGATCAGCTTGAAAAGACACTGCCGCGTATCGATACCTTGCCCTTTGAATCACAGCATCAATACATGGCGACCTTGCACGACAACGTGGCCGATCACGCACGGCATCTGTACGTCAAAGGAGCGGTGGAAGTGCTGCTGTCGAAGTGCCCTTTGGCAATGACCGCATCGGGAGAAACCTGCCCGCTGAACGTCGCCATGGTTCATCACCAAGTCGAAGCGATGGCTGCCGAAGGACTGCGAGTGTTGGCGTTTGCGGGGAAACAACTGCCACCGGCGACCCGCGAAATCAGCCACGGCGATGTCGGCGATCTTGTCTTCTATGGGTTGCAAGGCATGATCGATCCGCCGCGTCCCGAAGCCGTGGCGGCGATCAAAGCGTGTCAGACCGCGGGCATCCGCGTGAAAATGATCACCGGAGATCATGCCAAGACAGCACAAGCGATTGCTCAGCAACTGGGACTCGATGGGACCGACACTGGCCACCACCACGCCCCCATCGTCAAGACCGCTCACGATCTGGCCGGGACCAGC
>CBDUNQ010000613.1:0-1714 GCA_965368625.1 uncultured Gammaproteobacteria bacterium | reverse complement strand
TATCGGTGTTTTCATAGGTGACCGCCTGCAACAGGGTGGTCATCCGTGCGGGCGTCGCATTGGCATTTCCATTCACCACCAGGTCATTGCCGGCGGCGATACTGTTTGCCAGGGTACCAACCACGGTACCGGACACGGAAACATTGGAACCCGCCGTGGTACCCGCCAGGGAAACCGCGCCGGAAGTATTGAAACTCAGCACATCTTCTGCCGCATCTTCACCGGCGGTAATGGTTACGGTGAAATTGCTTAGCGTATCCCCATCGACATCGGCTACCGTGGCACTGGCACCCTGATCAATGAGCGTGGCACCCGCTCCTTCCGTGTAGGTATAGGAGTCACCATTAAGGCCACCGATGGTTGGCGCGGTATTGGCAACCGTAGCGGAAAAACTGATGCTGAGAAAATCCAGGTAGCCACCCGGAGAGGAATTACAGCTGCCATCGGTGGCATCCACCACGCGGATTTCATTAATGGCATTGGCGGAAACCGAAATGGAACTTGCTGTCAGGTTCGGCCCCAGGGTGGTGACCACGCCACCGGAATTACGGAATTCAATCACGAGATCACCGGCACCAGCGATATCGCTGAGGGCGATGGAGTCCATATCGATATCACCATTCACGGTGATGGAATAGGTGTCATTACTGCAGTTCAATGGATCAGAAGAGGCATCGCCCAGCGTCAACTCCGAAGATAATCCATTAAAACCACCAAACATCCCACCCGAACCCGGCACGGTAAAAGTTCTGCCTTCGGCAGATACCGTGGTGCTGGTAAGATTCACCGTGGACAGCAATACACCTTCATAGGCAGCCAGGGCCGCCGGAGCAAAGGCCAATGGGGTTTCCAGTGGCCCCGTGGCCTGCTCCAGTTGCCAGTCGCCACCGCGCGCCTGGGCGCCGGTGCGGTTATCGGAAGCCGCCACATCGGCACCGGTGTACTGGGCCAGGGTGTGCAGCAGGGCTTGTCCTTCGGATCCCTTTGCCAGATCACAGCCATAGAGCAGAATATCGGCATCATCCGTGAGGGCGCCGGCCAGGCTGCGCAAGGTCGGTGCCTGAGCAGCCAGCTCCACAGCCCCCAATTGGCGGCCCGCCAGTTGCAATAGTCCGGCACGGCCATGAGACAGGACGTGCAGGGCAGAAATATTTCGGCGGCCTTCCAGGGCCCGGGCCATTTGTTCCAGGGCATCGCCATCGTTTTCCAGATAGATGATTTCCTTGCCGGAGAGATCTGCCAGCAGGGATGCCGCATCGGTCACTCCGCGGTCCACAAACAGGATTTCCTGGGCCGAAGCCGACGCATCGACCATGGCCACTGGTGGCTGGGGTGCCAATGTGCTGGCGTCTGCCACGGTGCCCAGGGATAAGGAAACCGCAAAGGCCACTGCTTGAAACTTCATCATGATCGCTCCGAGTATTCTGTTTCTGTACTGATTATGTTGGCTTTTATGTTCACTGACTTGCGGAGAGCTACCATAAACACTCCGCTCCCAGGGCCCGAATGTGGGCTCCCTTGGGATCCAGTCAATTACTGCTGTACTGCTGATTCTTCAAAAAGGGACAACCACCACAAATCACCAGGACCATCGGTAAAGGGTAGTTCGGCACGCAATATCCTTATTAGTTTATTTGGGGGTACTGGCAGCACTTCGGCACAAAAGCGCAAACCTTTAGAAAAACATTGAATTTATTTCTTTTTTTATGCAAAT
>CBDUNQ010000612.1:0-1729 GCA_965368625.1 uncultured Gammaproteobacteria bacterium | reverse complement strand
GCCGTGAAAAAAGTGTGTTCGCCCCCTTCTTTGGCATCAACGCCGCCACCATCACCGCCACCGCCCGACTCGCCAGGAGCAGCGGCGCCGCCGTGGTCCCTTTCTTTCAGCAACGACTTCCTGATGATCAGGGATATGCACTGCAGCTCTACCCCGCCCTCACCGACTTTCCCGGCGATGATCCGGTACGCGATGCGCAACGCATCAATGAAATCATCGAACAGCGCATATTAGAAATGCCCGAGCAATATCTCTGGGTGCACCGGCGCTTCAAGACGCGGCCGGAAGGTGAGGGCTCCCTGTATTAGGGCCCATTACCACTACTAACCGCACACTAACCGGACACCCATCACAAGAAGACGTACTAACCGGACACCCATCACAAGAAAATAGTTAAGTTACTGAAATAAAAATAAATCAAATATTCCTTATGATGGGTGTCTTATTAGTGATTTGGGTTATCCCTTGACGCAAACCACCTGTCGCAGGGTATGTACCACTTCCACCAGGTCGCGCTGGTTTTCCATCACCACGTCAATATCCTTGTAGGCACCCGGGATTTCATCCAGCACGCCCTTGTCCTTACGGCATTCGACACCGGCGGTCTGGGATTCCAGGTCCTGTTCATTGAATGACCGCCTTGCCTTGCCACGACTCATGCGACGCCCGGCTCCATGAGAGCAGGAGCAAAAGGATTCGGGGTTTCCCTTGCCCCGCACGATGAAAGATTTCGCCCCCATGCTACCGGGAATGATACCCAGCTCACCTTCACGCGCCCGTATGGCACCCTTGCGGGTGATATACACATTTTCACCAAAATGATTTTCCATGGAAACATAGTTATGGTGACAGTTGATGGCTTCCCTGGTAACACCGAATTTCGGCAATTTTTTCTGCAACGCTGCCACAATGAGCCGCATCATTTCACGCCGGTTTTCCATGGCGTAGTCCTGCGCCCAGTGCACCGCATTCACATAATCATCAAAATGGTCTGCGCCTTCCTGGAAATAAGCCAGATCCTTGTCCGGCAGATGCTGCAGATGCCGCCCCATATCCTGTTGCGCCAGGCGAATATAATACTGGCCAATGACATTGCCCACGCCGCGACTCCCGGAATGCAGCATGATCCATACATCATCCTGCTCGTCCAGACAGATTTCGATAAAGTGGTTGCCACCACCCAGGGTACCCAACTGACGCACCCAGGTCTGATAGGGCTTCTTCTGCATCTTCAGAAGCTTTGGATGCCTGTCCAGCAGCCGGTCCAGACCCACGGACAGGGCACGCACCGTGGAGGCCCGCGCCTTGTCGGATTGATGCATGTCAAAGCCCACCGGAATGGCGGCTTCGATGGCGGAACGCACGGCACGCAGATTATCCGGCAACTCATGGGCCTTGATGGACAGACGCAAGGCATTCATGCCACAACCGATATCCACACCCACGGCGGCCGGTATGATGGCGCCCTTGCAGGGAATCACGGAACCCACGGTAGCGCCCTTGCCATAGTGCACATCGGGCATGGCCGCAATATGGCTGTGTACAAAGGGAAACTGGGCGATATTCAGCAACTGTTGATAGGCTTCATGCTCAATATCATCGGTATAGATTTTTACCGGCACCTTGCCTTTTGTTATAAGGGTTTTAATGGGCATTGTACTACTCCGAAAATACAGGCCCGGTTCATCACCGGGCCTTCTCCTATAGTTTAGTCGTTTCAGTCGGGACG
>CBDUNQ010000611.1:0-1730 GCA_965368625.1 uncultured Gammaproteobacteria bacterium | reverse complement strand
CCGGATCCAGGCGCCGGGAAAAGGAAAACGGCGGTAAAAAGGCATCCACCTCGGCCTGCTCCGGAACATCAATGGGTTCCAGGGTATGGGTCAGGGTAAAACCATCCACACACACCATGACCGGCAATTCCGTGCGCTCGGCAATACGATACGCCTGTATGGTGGTATCCACCGCTTCCTGGTTATCGGCACAATACAGTTGAATCCAGCCGGCATCGCGCACCGCCATGGAATCCTGCTGGTCATTCCAGATGGACAGGGGGGCGGCAATGGCCCGGTTGGCACAGGTGAGCACCATGGGTACCCGTAGACCCGCGATGTTATATAGCACTTCACTCATCAGCAAAATGCCCTGGGATGCACTGGCGGTATAGGCCCGGGAACCGGCACAGGCAGCTCCCAGCACCACTGAGGCGGCGGAAAATTCACTTTCCACACTGACCAGTTCGCACTGCAACTTACCGTCCGCCACCAGTTTCGCCAGATTTTCCACGATATGGGTCTGGGGTGTGATGGGATAGGCCGCCACTACCTGGGGCCGGCAAAGGGCCACTGCACGGGCAATGGCCTGGGAACCTTCCTGTGCACTACGCAACGGCTTTACCCTCCCACTGTCTGGCGGGAACCTCGGCGGCCGCCGCTGCCATGAGTCGCTGATTGGCTTCCAGTACCGGGCCGGAAAAACGCTGTCCCAAGGCATGAATCAAGGCTTCCTGGGGTAACAACCCGGTCAGCTGGATAAAGGCCGCCAATAGCGCGGTATTGGGAACCGGTCTCCCCAGGTATTCCTGGGCCAGTCGGGTTGCCGGCAGGCACACCAGGGGCTGTTGAAAGGGTATGGTCAAATGGGCTGCATCCCGCGGAGAATTGAGCAGAATGCCTCCATCCGGCTTGAGTCCGTCGCATAAACCTTCCACATGCAACAGGGCTTCATCCTGAATGATGAGGAAATCCGGCTGCTGCACCTGGCAGCGGCGCCGTATGGGTGCATGGTGCAAACGGACGAAGGCCACCACGGGGGCTCCACGGCGCTCTGCACCAAAGGCTGGAAAGGCTTGCGCATGCCAACCCTCCTGAAACGCGGCACTGGCCAGCAGGTAGGCGGCAACGACATTTCCCTGCCCGCCACGACCGTGAATACGAACTTCAATCATGTTCCCATCTCCCTGGTGATGAAAAGGGTGACCACTGAATCACTGTAAATTCCAGACGTTGCCGGTGCAACGCCGGCCAGGGTCCCCTGGGTGTAACGCCGCACATCAGGAACCAGCTCACCTTTCCATCCTGCAATACCAGCATCCACTCACCAGACTCCATAGTACGGCGTGGTGAAAACAAAAATATGACACAGATCAAAAATAGTTCAGCAAGACTCCAACACCAGCAATCGCTTCAACACCTGCAGGATCAGCCACAGAAAAAGCAGCGGGAACAGCAGGGTCTGCAACACGAAAACGACAATCTGATTCCTTGAAATCCTGAATGCGTGCTTCGATATGCACTCGATCCGCCGCGGTTTGCAATACGCTGCGGGCGCTGTCAAGAAACGAAGGGGGCTTGGTAGTGCCTGATGTGTCTTCCTTTTGCCGGTTGATTTCTCCAATTGCCTGAGCGGTATTCTCCAGTTGCTGCTGGGATTCACTATAAAGAGGCGCCAGGAAATAATGATACAGGCCCTCATTGGCGATGGCGGCCAGCTTATGCATCAGTTTATGACCGACGCCTTGCCC
>CBDUNQ010000610.1:0-1743 GCA_965368625.1 uncultured Gammaproteobacteria bacterium | reverse complement strand
GGCAGAAATTTCACCATCGATAATCGGCACATTGTTTGCAAAGAAGGAAGTCCCATTCTTGCAGGCAGGTATACCATTCACCATAATCGATGCGCCATCAACACCAGAAAAGGTACCTGTTACCGTAACCTCTTCCCCTGCCACAACGTCACCATCATTCGGGTAAAGTATCGATATATCCAGGTAGGTACTTGAGGCTACAGGCGTTGAGAGAATGCTCTTATTTCCCGCACCATCGATCAGCGAAATGCCAATCACTTCCGTACTATTTGCCGCAATGTTGACTGTAAAGCTACCATCGGCATTGGCGATGGTGCTGGCGCGTACCCCGGTTTCATAGTTTATCAGTGAAACGGACACGCCAGCTTCGACACTGCCCGCCATTCCTGTAATGGTTACCGTGCCGGTACCCGGGTCGCTGACGGTTATCAGCGAAGCATTGGCGGGTTCGGGCGGTGTGTCATCAACCACCGGAGGTTCTGTGGGATTGATCCGATACCCCAACAAATTCCGTTCATCATTGGTGGCGCTGTCTTCATAGATCACATAGATCGGTTTTGTTGAGGTCAGCTGCGCACCGGTCTGTATCTGGGTTCCATTGGCGCTGCTGCCATAGTGCAGCTTGCCGGGAAAGGTGTCACTCCCTTCACAGCTGCGGGTATCGGGTGTCTGGTAATTCTGGCTGTCTTGCAGGGTCACCGTGGTATTGGCATAGGGGCAGACGATGGCCACATATTGTGCCGCGGTGGGAATAGCGTAGCGGGTGCCGAGAAATTCCTTGGCGAAGAAGGCCGTCGCTTCCGTGCCGTCGCCATCCCCTACCTGGTAGGCAGTAATGGGTTGATCAGCCACCAGGTGAATGGCCGAGCCGGTGCCCTGGCTGCCATTGGCGCCCGTGGCGAAGGTCAGTGGCACCCCGGCACTCAGCGTGTGGGTGCTACTAGCCGTGTCCGAGGCGTAGACTTGCAGCTGCGTACCCTCTTCCAGGGCCACCACGCGCACATGATTGCTGCGGATACCCCAGAGTTCGGTGGCCGGCGGTGGCACTGGGTGCGCATCGGCCAGGCCATTACTGGTGGAGCGGCTGACCAGGATGGGCCGGTCCGCGAGGATTCTTCTGGCCTGGGTGTTGACGCTACCCGCATCATAAGTCACCGGTTGTCCTTTGGGTAGGGAAAGGGTTTGCATGGTGGAACTACCCAGCAGGATATCGGCCTTTGCATCGCGGTCCGGGCTCAGCAGATGATATTGATTATCGTAGCGATAGTGGGGAATCATGAATTCCGTGGCGGCAAACACATCGGGTACGGGCAGGTCGGTTGCATTTTGGCTATTGCCCAGGGTAAAGGGGCCTAACCCTTCGATGCGCGTCCCCGGCGCCAGATCCGGTCCTGGGGTTACGCTCCCGAGTTGAAAGGCATCCAGAAACAGTTGGGTGTTGCCCGCCGTGATGCGGTTACCATCCACCAGGCTGATGACATTCAGGGTTCCGCTTTGTTGGCGGTCATCAAGAATATGATAGCTTTCCCGGTGGCCCAGGCTATTGCGCTCATCGCCAAAGGCCGCACCTTCATAGTAAAGGTAAATTGGTTCCGAGGCTTCGATATAGGCCCCCTGTCCGATATGCACTCCATTGGTGGTACTACCGAAATAGGCCTTGCCCGGAGTGGTGCCATCGCCGTTGCAGAGTTGGTCCTGGGGTGGGTTCGTCCCATCGTAGAGGCTGACCAGGGTGCCCGGCCG
>CBDUNQ010000609.1:0-1745 GCA_965368625.1 uncultured Gammaproteobacteria bacterium | reverse complement strand
GGGCCTGCAACACTTTATATCACCCGCGCTTTTTTTATTCCGGACAGTAGTGGGCCTGCGCCGGGATGACGGTAGCTTTTTTTAAGAATACTGTGCCCTTCGGGAGAAGGCGCCACGCAATGATCACAGCTAGTTGCTAACCTGCATTTCAGGTTCGGCAATCCAGTGCAAAGCATACCTTGTCTACGCATAAAAAACGTCATGGTCATTGCAAGATGCCTTGATCCGCAGGATAAGGTACGCATGACCAACCCCGAAGGGGTTCTATGCGCCAGACGCGACACGGCCATCTCCATGAAGAAGCAGTGGTCACACAGACACCCTGACAGGACAGTGTGGCATCAGGAGATTGCTTTACTTCGTTCGCAATGACAGCGGATTAACAAACCTCGTCATACCGGCGCAGGCCGGTATCTCTGATATGATATCCCTTTAACAATAGGCACGCTGGCCCATGGCTTCCACCGAAACCCGGATCACGCTGGTTGTCCCCGGCTTACTGGGACCGCTGAGCAACCATCCCGAGAGTGAGGACGATCCTGCCTGGCCTCGGGTGCCTGCCCTGGAATGGTTGCTGGCTCATTCACGCGCCGGCAAGGATCCCGTTACCTCGTTGGATGACTGGGTATGCACCCACTTCGGCGTGCCTGCAGCGGGTGAAAGGGATTGGCCGGTGGCACCCCTGCTGGCTGACTTGGAATTGCAGGAGCCCATCGAGGGTTATTGGCTGCGGGCGGATCCTGTACACTTGCGGGCGGACCGGAGTTGCCTGCGGTTGTTTGGTCCCGATGTCCTTGAGATACAGGAGCAGGAGGCCCATGCCCTGGCGGACAGCATCAATGCACTCTATGGCCCCGATGGTTGGCGACTGGTGGTGGCCGCACCCCAACGATGGTATTTGCGCCTTCCGGAAACGCCACACATCGAGACTACGCCCTTAACCCGTGTGCTGGGCCGGGACATCGATCCCTTTTTACCACGCGGTCCCCAGGGCCCCTTGTGGCATGGTTTGATGAATGAAATACAAATGCTGTTTCACACCCATGCCGTCAATGATGCGCGCAATGATGCCGGTAGACCTACCATCAACAGCTTGTGGTTCTGGGGCGGCGGTCTACGGCCGGAATTTTCCCATCCGCGTTTTGATCGCATCATTACCGATGATCTTTTGACCAGGGCACTGGGGAAGTCTACGAATATCCCGGTCTTCAATGTATCCACCTTGCCTGATTCATTGGATGCGCTTGAAGAAGGCCACACCCTGGTAGTGTGGCACAAGTGTGCGCTGGCCCTCCAGGAAGGTTCCTGGGAACCTTGGTGCCAGGCGCATGCTTCACTGGAACAGCAATGCTGGCAACCATTGCAGCAACGGATACAATCGAAAACCCTTACCTCGCTGATCCTGCACCCCTTATCAGGGACCCACTACCAGTGGCCTGGTGGCCCCTGGTGGCGTGCCTGGCGTCGCAAACCCCTGTCTCGCTACCTGCCTTCCTAGGTGCGAACGAATGTGGCACTGCAGGCATGATTGCCGACCCGGTTCGCCCGCTTCGCTGGCGCCTACAAGGGTGAGGGTTCACACCGTAGGTATCCCGGTTCCACCCGTAGGAGCGAGCGCAGCTCGCGAACCGATGTGGCACTACCGGCATGGTTGCCGACCCGGTTCGCCCGCTTCGCTGGCGCCTACAGGAGTGAGGGTTCACACCGTAGGTATCCCGGTTCCACCCGTAGGAGCGAGCGCAGCT
>CBDUNQ010000608.1:0-1753 GCA_965368625.1 uncultured Gammaproteobacteria bacterium | reverse complement strand
ACAATCGCCGTAAAAAGAGCCCCTACCAGGGAACCGATCCCGAGGAATACCAGCATGTCCTGAAAACCGGCACCGGTTTCCATGGGAAAGAAGACATGCACCATGGAAGCCGCTCGCGCCCAGAGCAGAAACACCACGAGTAAAATCACCGCGAACACCATTTCATCTCCCAGGTGTCGCTTGCCTTCGGTGAGACAATAGCCGATTTTCGGTTTCAGGCCCCGCTGCCGCTGACAACTGATGGAATACAGGCCGATGGCCAGTACCGGTGCGATAAATACGAATCCGGACATGACTCCGAAAATCAACCAGTATCCACCGATGGTCCAGGTGATCGCGGCCATGAGGTAACTGATCAGCACCAGAAAACCACCATAGCAAAGGCTCGGACCCGGCGCCTGGCGAAAATCATGCCAGCCATTTCGCAGCCAGCGCACTGCAGCCAGTGGCTGTAGTTGGGTACAGGGCGCCACAAAGGGCAATGGATTCTCTTCAACCGCTTTGGAATCATGGCGTGTCTGAGCCTGTGACATGGTAGTAATTCCCCCGCTTTCATTATCAGTATCAACCGCCGCGGGCGGAAAGAATGTTTCCGCCTGCCCCTCTAAAAATAGCTTGAAAATACGAATCTTCCAGTCCCGATGTTTTTCCTGGTCAGTGGACGACTCCGTCGGCAAGGTGTTATCTGTAATTTTTTTCAAACGACCATGAGAGACAGTTCTTCGCACATCAAAGATGCCCCTGTCACCACATCAGATCATCCGGCACCTGGTAGTCGGCATAGTCATCTTCTTCATCCTTGCCTGGCTCGGAAGATCGAATAATACAATGCTGATCCCGCTGTTCTATCTTGTGGGCTACCGCCATGGGGATCACTTCATAGCCGCCATCGTAGCGAGCGATGGCACAGGAGCCACGCGCCAGCTTTTCACGAAGTTCCTCGGGAACGAACAGGGTTTTTATGCTGTTTCCATCCTGGAAGTTATAGGCCACTTCACCCTCTTCCCGGGCCAGGGCATTCATTTCAATCAATTGACGTATCTGAGCCTGTATGGCCTTTTGTTCGGCGGCTTTCTTTTGCTGACGGTTAAGCTCAGCATCACGGGCCATCTTTTCGGCTCTCTGCTGGCGAGCAGCTTCCGCCGCCGCATTGGGCACTTCCCGCTTCTGCTTATCTTTCTGTTTTTTTTCCTTGTGCTTGGCCTTTTTTGCCTTGTGCAACTGATCTTTGTTGACCAGGCCCGCTTTCAGAAATTGATCGCCAAATGAATTTGCCATGGAGTCTCTGTGGATGGTAGTAACTACCAATAGTTTGCCTTACGTCACTACAGTGTATCCCCGGCTATGCATTGGGGGCAAGATCGCCCGGCCCAAGGATAAAATAAAAAACCGCCCCTTTCCCCTCCCCTGATTCCGCCCAGATCCTGCCTTGATGTAATTCCACAATCCGTTGCACGGTGGCCAAACCAATCCCGTTTCCCTGAAAGGAGATATCATGGTGAACCCGCTGAAATGGCTGAAAAATCTTTTCCGCCTGTGAAGGATTGAAGCCAGCGCCATTATCGCGAATGAAATACACTTCCCTGCCATTTTGCCTATCGATGCCCATCTCTATCCGGGCCACTGCCCTGTTTTGCGTGTATTTCCAGGCATTACCCAGCAGGTTCACCATTACCGAGCGGAGCATCTTGGGGTCTCCATTCACGATGATACCCGCTGGAATATGGCATTCCACAGTCCGGTGCGGATCATG
>CBDUNQ010000607.1:0-1759 GCA_965368625.1 uncultured Gammaproteobacteria bacterium | reverse complement strand
CTATAGTGTCGTTGGAGGATATAGAATGAAATTTAAACGCTCGGCCTTAGCCGCATTCGTTGCGCTGTTTGCAGCCAGTTCATCTAACGTACAAGCTACCAACGGAATCTTTCTAATTGGTAATGGGGCCAAGTCCCGCGCCATGGGCGGTGTGGGCATCGGCTTCACCCAGGATTCCATCGGCAATCAACTCAACCCGGCGGGTATCGCCAACTTCGGGGTGAGCACCATGCAGGTGGATGTGGATGCCATGCTGCTGGAGCCGCGGCGTTCCACCACCCTGCCGGATCCCCGGCCTGCACCCAATGCCGGTAACCCCATCACCTACACCAGTGGTGCCAACCTCTACATGATTCCCAGCATGGGCATGGCCTACAAGTTCAACCGCAAAATGTATGTGGGCTTCAGCTTTGTGGGCGCCGGCGGTGGTGGCACCCGCTACACCAAGCTGAGTCCCCTGGGGTTCAATTTCTTCAACCCGGTGGGTCGCGTGGGCATCAGTGATACCCTGGCGGTAACCTACCAGCAGGCGCAAATGGCCATGACGGCGGCATACGTCATCGACAAGAAACATACCGTGGCCGTTTCTCCCATTGTGGGCATTCAGCAATTCCGCGCCGCAGGCCTGGGAGTATTCCAGCCCTTCAGCTCCAACCCCGACCGCCTCACCGGTAATGGCAATGACTGGGCCTACGGCATGGGCGTGCGCCTGGGCTGGCAGGGCAACCTCACCGATTGGTTGACCATGGGGGCCACCTACACTTCGCGCATTTATTTCAACGAGTTTGAAAAATACTCGGGCCTGTTTGCCGAAGGTGGCGATCTGGATGCGCCGGAAAACTTCGGTATCGGCTTTGCCATCAAGCCCAGTGACCGGCTCACCATTGCCTTTGATTGGCAGCGAGTGCTCTACAGCGATGTGGCGGCCATAGGTAACCCCATTGAACAGCTGGGAATAGCGGGTGGAGCAGGTTTTCTGGGCACCGATATTGGTGCCGGTTTTGGCTGGGATGATGCCAATATCTATAAGTTGGGCTTCCGTTACCGCGTGAATGATCAATGGGATGCCCTGTTCGGGCTGAACTACGGTGAAAAACCCATGCCCGATGATCAACTGCTCTTCAGCGCCGTTGCACCAGCCGTTACGGAAAAACACATTTCTATGGGTGCGGTTTATCGCCAGAGTGCCAACATCGAATGGACCTTTGCCTATGTGCATGCCTTCAATAGTGAAAAGAGTGGCGTAGCCAATTCAAGCGGTCAGTTTGATACCTTTTTTCCCAATAGCGACTTTACTGGCCCCGGCGACATGATGTTGCAAATGGAGCAGGATTCCGTGGAACTGACCTTTTCCTACAAACTGTAATCTTACCTGTTCGCCCCGAAAAAATGCCGGGGCTGAATGCTGATCCATTTGTAGGCGTGTATAAAAAAATTTAGGTGATTCACCATGAAACAGATACCAAACAGACATACCCTGCTCACTACAGCCATTGCTCTTGCCATGGGGGTAACCAGCACGGCGGCCATGGCCGATACGGTGGTTTCCTTTGAACTTAAAGACTTCGATAACGATGGAAAGAAGTCTGACTTCGCATTCAACACTATGCCACCAGGGGATGGGGCAAATGCCTTTGGTAGTGCCGGGGAAACCGGCTGTATCAATACCACCAATGTAGATGGTACCACCTGTGATCCCATTTTCTTTGATACCGATGTAACAGATCAGAATGGGGGGTTGTATACCATCCGTCAATTC
>CBDUNQ010000606.1:0-1763 GCA_965368625.1 uncultured Gammaproteobacteria bacterium | reverse complement strand
GCACTCGGGCAATCCCAGGAAGCGCAGGAAGTGTTGATGGAAGCCGCCAAATACTGCCACAAATGTGTCGACCGGCAACGCCAACTGGGAAACATCGCCCTGCAAAATGATGACCTGGAAGTAGCGGAAAAAGCCTTTCGCGTGGCCATCCGCAACGGCGAAGGATCCATTCAAAAATCCGCCAGCGAATATACCGGCCTGGTCAGGACTCTGACCCGTCAGGGGAAAACCCATAAGGCGCTACTCACCTTGCAAAGCGGCCGAAAAGCCATGGAGGGACGCCATGAAGACTTGCTGCAGGTGCTAACTGAAACCGCTGACCTGTATCTCAATCAAAATCAGACCGCTGATGCCCTTGCTGTACTTGGTGAAGCAAAAAGCGTATATCGCAAACATGCGGAGAAGATATCACCGCAAACCACCATGCAAATGGCACGCAGCGTAATCAGTAGCGGCGACAAGGAAATGGGTACCCGTATTCTTGCTCAAGTGATTCAAAATAATCATGATGATGAACAATACCTGGACAATGTACGCACCCTCCTGGCGGATCTCGGCATGAGTGAAACCATTGAAGAAATCATGAATGATACCGTGGGGAAAATGAGTGAAATCAATCGTCAGGGGATTGAGTTCACTAAAAACGGTCAACTGGAAGAAGCGATTTCCTTATTCGAACAGGCAGCCGAAAATTCGCCGAGCAATCGCTCATTCAATTTAAATGCCGCACAGGCAATGATCCTGCACATGCAGAAAAACGGACCACAGCCTTCACTGATCTACAAAGTGCGTCAGTTCCTCGACCGAGTGGCCAGCAGCGGGAAAGCGGATCATCGTCATTCAGAGCTGTCACGCATGTATCGTGAATTCACCCGCTGACGGTCAGCCACCAGGAGTACCCCATGGATGCAATAACCGCACAGGCCCAATTCGAAGCAGTACTCGCATTGACCATACACGACATCAAGAATTCACTGGTGCTGCTGCTTGATAAACTCGATACCCAGGCAGAGCAATTAAGTGAAAATGAAAAAATGGCATCGGTGTTCAAATATGAAATTCGCCGCATCAACAACAATCTGGTGCGCTTGTTAAGTCTTTACCGTGTCGGGGCCAGTGCCTATCAGCCACAGATAGAAAACCACCAGGTAAGTGATTTCATTGAAGAACTTGCCCTGGAATACCAGGCCCTACTCACTGCCAAGGGCATTCATGTGATTACCGATGTGGATGATCTGCTGTTTGCGGCCTTCGACAAGGCGATGATTTTCAGTGTTGTGGAAAATGCACTCAATAATGCCGCACGATACAGTAATGGAGAAGTGAAGATAAGCGCGCAAAAAGCGGATGGATATCTTAAAATCCAAGTGCTTGATGATGGTCGTGGTTATCCTGAATCCATGTTGGAACAGAGTCGTGAAATACAATCCAATGCTCCCATCGACAACCATAGTGGTACCACCGGCCTGGGTATTTATTTTTCCCATATCATGGCACGCCTGCATCACATAGGAGAGCGGCAGGGCTACATTGAAATGGCCAACGGTGGCGAACTGGGTGGCAGTCGATTCCTGCTCGCCTTGCCGGTGTAACAGCAAGGCCCAGTCATGCACCCGGGGAGAGCAGATCAATGCGATCACCCAGGCGGGCAATGCGCGGCTGAATGGAAAACTCCTGCTTGAATTTGGATTGCAGGGCGATGCTGGCTTGAGCCTCTCCATGAACCAGTAATACCGGTGGCTTATGGGTGAAGTGGCTATACC
>CBDUNQ010000605.1:0-1769 GCA_965368625.1 uncultured Gammaproteobacteria bacterium | reverse complement strand
CGCGGGCCAGATCAAGACCGGTTCCCTGTCCCGCTCCGACCGGGTGGCCAAATACAATCGTCTGATGCGTATTGAAGACCAGCTCCAGGATCTGGCTGTGTACGGCGGCCGGGCTGCCTTCAACCAGATCAAGTGATCCCCGTCAAAGCGGGGAAACAGGTCTGAGGCATAGCCGGTGCGCATACTGCTGCTGATACTTTCCATACTGTTGCTGGTATTGCAGTATCGACTCTGGGTAGGCGATGGCAGTCTTGCCGAGGTGTGGCGGCTGCATCAGGATGTGGAACAGCAGAAGTCGGAAAATGCGCGCCTCAAGGAGCGCAACGAAGCCCTGGATGCCGATGTCAAGGACTTGAAACAGGGACTTGCCGCCATTGAAGAGCGTGCCCGTGAAGAACTTGGCATGGTCAAACAGGATGAAATCTTCTACCAGATCATCGAACGGGAACGGTGAAAGGCCTGTTCGGCTCAACCCGCTTCGAATTCCGCCACTCAGGAAAGACCGCCATGGGTTCTTTCCTGCCGGGAAGTATTCATGAGTGAGCAATGCTGGGCACTGATTCCGGCAGCCGGTGTCGGCCGCCGCATGGGCAGCGACATTCCCAAACAATACCTTCCCCTGGGCCGGCAAACGGTACTGGCCCATAGTCTGTCCGCCCTGCTGCAACACCCGTTGATCGTTGGCGCAGTATTGGTGCTGGGTGCGGAAGATGAATTTGCCAGAGACGTACCGCAAACAATCGCCGGCAAGCCGGTGTACCGCGCCACCGGCGGTGCTGAACGCTGTGACTCGGTGCGCAATGGTCTGGACAGGCTCGCAGGCCATGCTCATAAGGATGACTGGGTATTGGTGCATGATGCCGCCAGGCCCTGTCTGCGCCGGGAAGATCTGGATCGATGACTCAACCTGGGATGCCAGGATGCAGTGGGTGCCTTGCTGGCGCGCCCCGCCAGTGACACCATGAAGCGGGCCAATGGCGAGGGCAGGGTGGCGGAAACCGTCGACCGGTCCGCGTTGTGGCATGCCCTTACTCCGCAGATGTTCCGTCTGGCCGGGTTGCAGCAGGTATTGGCGCAAGCCGTGACATCCGGATTGGTGGTGACCGATGAAGCTTCTGCCATGGAGGCGGCCGGGTTTGCACCCCTGCTGGTGGAGGGACATGCCGATAATCTGAAAATCACCCGGCCGGAGGATCTTGCCCTGGCGGAGTATTATTTACGGCAGCAGGAGCGACTATGAGAATTGGCCAGGGTTATGATGCCCATCGTTTTCAGGAAGGTGGGCAATTGATACTGGGTGGGGTGGCCATCGACTATCCCCATAGCCTGGCGGCACACTCCGATGGTGATGTGGTGCTACATGCGCTTTGTGATGCCTTGCTGGGTGCGGCGGGTCTGCGTGATATCGGTGCTCACTTTCCCGATACCGATGACCGCTACAAGGGGGTCGACAGCCGCATGCTGTTGCGACAGGTGGTGCAGCGCTTACAGGAGCATGCCTTTGGCATTGGTAATGTGGATCTCACCATTGTTGCGCAAGCACCCCGGTTGGCACCCCATATCCCTGCCATGGTTCACTGTATTGCTGAAGATTGCCAGTTGGAAACATCGCGGGTAAACGTCAAGGCCACCACTACGGAAAAAATGGGGTTTACCGGTCGCGGAGAAGGCATTGCCGCCTTTGCCGTGGCCTTGTTGCATGAGTCGGGGGAATGAATCCACCTGCCGATCAGGACTACACTCACCCCCTGACTTCCCTCGCCCATGCC
>CBDUNQ010000604.1:0-1784 GCA_965368625.1 uncultured Gammaproteobacteria bacterium | reverse complement strand
CACCGCATTCAGCAATTCGACCCCTTGGGTGTGGGCGCCCGGGATCCCGCCGAGTGCCTGCGCATCCAACTCGCACAAGTGGACCCTGACACCCCCTGGATCGAACAAGCCCGCCTGCTGGTGGCGGAACACGTGAATCTGCTGGCCAGCCGCGACTATACTCAGCTCATGCGGCGCATGAAGCTGAGTGAAAGCGAACTGCGGGAAGTGATCAATCTGATTCAGTCCATGAACCCCCGGCCGGGTTCACAACTGTCCAGAAATACGGCCCAGTATGTGGTTCCCGATGTATTTGTCACCAAACGCAACGGAAAATGGGTGGTGGACCTGAATACCGATACCCTGCCCAAGCTGCGCATCAATAGCCACTATGCGAGTCTGGTGCGCCGTGCCGACAACAGCGACGACAATAATTACCTGCGCAACCACCTGCAGGAAGCGCGCTGGTTTCTCAAAAGCCTGCAAAGCCGCCATGAAACCCTGCTCAAGGTGGCACGCTGTATTGTGGATCGGCAACGCGGCTTTTTCGAATACGGGCACGAAGCCATGAAGCCACTGGTATTGCGTGATGTAGCGGAAATCGTCGAAATGCATGAATCCACCATTTCCCGGGTCACCACCCAGAAATTCATGCATACCCCGCGCGGCATCTTCGAATTCAAGTTTTTCTTTTCCAGCCATGTGGGTACCGCGGATGGCGGCGAGTGTTCGGCGACGGCCATCCGTGCCATCATCAAGAAACTGGTAGCGGCGGAAAACACCGTAAAACCCCTCAGTGACAGCAAGATCGCCGAATTACTTTCCGACCAGGGAATCAATGTGGCGCGTCGAACTGTTGCGAAGTACCGGGAGGCCATGTCTATACCTCCCTCCAATGAGCGAAAACGGCTGGCCTAGGCCGGCAGACCAAGGAGTAGTTTTATGCACATCAATCTATCTGGGCATCATGTAGATATCACCGATTCACTCCGTGATTATGTAACCAGCAAATTCGACCGCCTGGAACGTCACTTTGACCAGGTAACCGATGTACATGTGGTACTGGATGTTGAAAAGCTGCGTCATAAGGCGGAAGCCACCCTGCATCTGGCCGGCGGCAATCTGTTTGCCGAGTCTGTGGAAGAAGATATGTACGCCGCCATTGATAGCCTGGTGGATAAGCTCGATAGACAGGTGAAAAAACACAAGGAAAAGCGTAACGATCACCACCGCGCGGAAGGTTCCATCAAAACCCAGTTCTAGCTACCTGCAGGCCCCGTTGCGTAACCGCGGGGCCACGGATTCATGCCATGCAAATCACTACCCTGCTTACCGCCGATCGCATCGCCTGCCATCAGGCACTGGTCAGTAAAAAGCGCCTACTGGAAGCCCTGGCGGGGTTACTCGCCAGTAGCAGTCCCAGCCTTACGGAAATCGAAATCTTTGACAGCCTGCTCAGCCGGGAACGACTGGGCAGTACCGGCCTTGGCACCGGCGTCGCCATTCCTCATGGCCGCATGTCCGGCATAGAGCACCCCATCGGTGCCTTGCTGACGCTGGAAAGCGGCGTGGACTATGATGCCATTGACCGTCAACCGGTAGACTTGGTGTTCGCTCTGCTGGTTCCCGATGAATCCACCGAGGAGCACCTGCAGATTTTGGCCGCCCTGGCCAAGATGTTCAGCGACCGGCCACTGTGTGGAAAATTACGTGAAGCCACAGACCCTGAAAAGGTGCTGCAAATCCTCCATGGCTGGGAACCTCATCGCGCCACGGCATGAACACGGGCCCAACCGTCAACAGCC
>CBDUNQ010000603.1:0-1790 GCA_965368625.1 uncultured Gammaproteobacteria bacterium | reverse complement strand
ATGAGCACTGCCACCTTGCCGTACTGACGGTTGCTTGTGGTCATGGCCGTTATTCCTCCTCACCCACAATGCGTACTTCGGCATGCAGTTCCACACCATGCTCCGCCAGTACCCGTGCCTGCACCGCCAGCAGCAGGGCTTCGATATCCGCTGCACGGGCACCGCCGAGATTGACGATGAAATTGGCATGTTTGGTGGAGACTTCGGCATTCCCCCTGCGCAAGCCTTTAAGACCCGCGGACTCGATCAGACGTGCGGCATGATCGCCGGGCGGGTTACGGAATACCGAACCACAGCTGGGTAACTGGGTTGGCTGGGTGGCGGAACGCTGTGCCAGTAAACCCCGGATCTGCGCCTGGGCTGCCGTCACATCGCCTTCTGCCAGTGCCAGCTCCGCGCCCACGAACCATTCTTCAGCGGCCAGCACCACACTGCGATAACCCACCTGAAACTCATTCGGTGTACGGCGCCGCAGCCGGCCCTGACGATCCAGGGTTTCCACCACCTTCACCAGGGACCAGGTTTCACCCCCAAAGGCTCCGGCATTCATGGCCAGGGCACCCCCCATGGTGCCGGGAATACCGGCCAGAAATTCGGCATTGGCACAACCGGCACGCGCCGCGGCACGCGCTACCTTGGCGCATGTCACTCCGGCTCCCACATACAGACGCCGGGGTGCCAGCCAGCGCAAACTATCCAGCGCCCCCAGGGTGAACACCACCGTGCCACGGATACCACCATCACGCACCAGCAGATTGCTGCCCAGACCCAGCCACAACAGTGGCTCCGATACCGGCAGCTGTTGCAGATACTGTTGCAGGTCTTGCAGATCCGCTGGTCGGTAAAAGCGCTCTGCAGGTCCACCCACCCGCCAACTGGTATGGGCGGACATGGGTTCCTGCAAGCGCAGCTCACCACGCGGTTCTGGAAGCGACTTCACTGCCATCATGCCTTGTGTCCACTCCGTGCTGCGCGCTTGCCTGCACGCCGCGGTTTGGCGGTACGCCTGTCCACCATGGCGGCGGTAACGGCCAGCGGATTTTTCCACTGACTGCACAGTGGTTCTCCACAGCCCATATGAAACTGATATCTGCCGTGCTGACTCATAGGTCACTCTCCCCTGCCTCCTGCAATTGCTGCGGCAGGGCCGCGGCAGCTGCACCCACATCACCGGCGCCCATGGTCAATACCAGGTCACCGGCCTGAATAACGCTTTTCAAGGCTTCCGGTAATTGTTCAATGGATTCCACGAAGATCGGATCCACCTTGCCGCGGGTGCGAATGGCGCGACACAGGGCACGACCATCGGCACCGGCAATAACATCCTCTCCGGCGGCATACACTTCCATCACCAGCAATACATCCACTTCCGACAACACCTGGGAAAAGTCTTCAAACAGATCACGGGTGCGGGTATAGCGATGAGGTTGAAAGGCCAGTACCAGCCGCCGCTCGGGCCAGCCGCCGCGCACCGCCTGCAGCGTCGCCGCCAATTCCCGGGGATGATGGCCATAGTCATCCACCAGCAGTACCGGACCCTGCACGGTGGGTAACTCACCGTAGACCTGAAAGCGCCGACCGATTCCCTCGAATCCTTCCAGGGCGCGTTGTATCACCGCGTCGGATAATTCCAGTTCGGTGGCCACGGCGATGGCGGCCAGGGCATTCTGTACGTTGTGGATACCGGGCAGGTTCAATACCACCGGCAAGACCGAATGCCCTTCGCGCTGCACATCGAAGTGCATCTGCATGCCTTGCTGGCGCACATTCAGCGCGCGCACATCGGCTTC
>CBDUNQ010000602.1:0-1794 GCA_965368625.1 uncultured Gammaproteobacteria bacterium | reverse complement strand
CTAGGTGGTGCCACGCACTTGTCAAGGCAGGAAAGGGCACTCGGAATACGCCGCAGCCTTGCCAGCAAACCCCTGTTTTTACAGGGTAGATAAGCAACAAAAATGTTCTATAGCTTGTTATGGAACGCCTAACCTCCCGAAGGTCATTATGGCCGTTCCGCACACTGCAACCATGACAATGGAGGTTTTTATGCTAGACCCGATCCACGACACCGACGGTGGTTTTTACGTTGCCTGGCACAGCAAACGCGCCTTTAAAGCGGGCAAGTTCAGCGACAAGGTCATGACCTATGGAGAGGCGAAAAAAGAAGCACAGAAACTCGCCACAAAACACCCGGAAAACACCTACTGGGCGGAGCATATCCCCAAGGTATTCGCACCCCACTGATTCGCGCTACAATAACCCGCTCCTACTTTATTGAGCGGGTTATTGTTCGCACATCATGAAACGACTCACACTGGTCCGCCACGCCAAATCCGACTGGAACAACCAACTGCCTGACCTCCAGCGGCCACTGAACACCAGGGGCGAACAGGATGCCCCGTACATGGCTTCACGCATGGCTATGTACTATTCACCCCCGGACCAATTGCTGTGCAGTTCAGCCTTACGGGCACAACAGACCGCACAGTTACTCGCAGCGGAACTGCAGCTAGCCGATGACTGCATTGTGCTGGAGCCAAGGCTCTACAATGCGGAAGCCGGGGAAATCCTCTCCGCCATTCGTCAAACCGATGACCGCATTCAGCACCTGATGGTGGTCGCCCACAACCCCGGCCTGACCCGATTGGCCAACCAACTTACCGATTCCCATATCGATAATCTGGTAACCTGTGCCGTATTGGGAGCCGCACTGGAAATCCAGCACTGGGCGGACGCACGGAGCGGGCGTGCAATTTTCTACGATTACCCCAAAAACACGGAAAAACCCATATTCCGCTAAATTGCATTACGAGGTGTCGATTTTGCCGTCTTTACCCTTCCCCTGGATTGCCCTGATGTTTGCCGGTGCCGCCGCCCTGGCCCAGTGGCTGTTCCCACTGCCGCTGCTGACCCGGTTGATTATTCATGAGTTCGGTTTTTTCCTGTGCCTCATTGCAGCCGGGCTGGCATGGCGTGCACTCCGGGCCAAAACCACAGGGCCCACCATGTGGCTGGCTCTTTCAGCCTGCCTGCTATTGGCGGTTGGCTTTCTCTACAGCGGGATTCAGCTCTGGCCCGAAGGCGGCCTGAGTGCTGCGCTTCAAGCCGGAAACTGAAATGGGCTAGGCGGAAATGGCTTCACTCACCCGCTGCAGACGGCTGCGCACTTCGCCGGCCAGCGCCTCGATACCCTCTCTGTCCACCAGCTTGAGCACGGCGGAAGGGTCCATGAAGGCAACGGTAATAGCGCCATTCTCCTCTTCGCGCACCACCACATTACAGGGGAGCAGAAGACCGATATCGGGATCCGCATCCAATGCTTGATTGGCAAGCTTCGGGTTACAGGCGCCCAGGATCGTGTAGGGCCGCTTATCGATATCCAGTTTTTTCTTCAGCGTCGCCTTGACATCAATTTCGGTGAGCACGCCAAACCCCTCGGTTTTCAGCGCTTCGGTAACCTTTGCGATGGCTTGTTCAAAGGTACTGGCAATCGTGACATTGAATCCGTACATAATGCTTCCTCATGAAAAAAATCGGCTTGCGAAACCCGGATTTTATCGCCTTCAGTGGACAATCGCACTATTCCTGTCAACAATATCCCCTGAGTTTCGCCCTGGGAAGCCCATGACAAGTGCACGCATCCTGATAGT
>CBDUNQ010000601.1:0-1796 GCA_965368625.1 uncultured Gammaproteobacteria bacterium | reverse complement strand
TATTCCGGTGCGCCTGGGGGTGGTGCTGGCCCCAAACAAAGCCAGGCCAGGCGTACCCAGAGCGGATGCCACATGACTCGGACCGGTATCATTGCCAATCACAAAATGTGCCTGCTGTAGAATTCCTGCCAGTTGAAACCAGTTTACATACGCCTTATCACCCAACAGGGTATGACCGGGAATCCGGCGCGCCAGCTCCAGCTCATCCGGCCCGGGAGCGGTAACCACATCATAGCCCTGTGCCAGCAGCACTTCGGCCAACTGCGGATAGTAGGGCCAACGTTTATGCTGGTGGCGGGCCGCGCAGCCGGGGATCAGTACAATATAAGGACGTTTCACTCCAGCCTCGAACAGCAGTGTACTCACATCTTCCGCCATCCAGGAGACATCGGGATGGGTAACCCGGTCTACAGGGATTCCACTTGCCAACAGCTGGCAACGATATCGTTCCGTATCAGGCTCATCTTCAGCCACCTCCCCGGTATCCACACTCCAGGGTATATCAGGGAGAAAAAAGCGCCGGTATAGCCGGGTGCGATCCGAATTCTGCAAATCGATGACAAGGTCAAAGCCCGCTTCACGCAATCGGCGGCGCAGATTGATCTGCTCCCTGATGTATCTCAGGGGTAAGCGGCCATCATCAATGATGTCGTCCACATACGGGCAACGCGACATCAATTTTCCATAGGCCGGCTCAGTCAGCAATACCAGCTTTGCCTGTGCATAGTGGCTACGCAGGTCCGCCAGGGCGCCACTGACCTGTACCAGATCCCCAAATGCCCCATGCCGGATCAACAGGATTTTTTGTGGATCGAGTATGCGTTCAGTAGCGTGCATCACCATAGCCCCGGGAGTCCATGTGCGAGAGGTGGCTCAGTATCAGCAGATACATAAAGAAATAAATGCCGATTTCCCGTGAGGCATAAGAGATACTGAACTGAGCCTGCGTCAGCAGGGTAACCGCGCCCGCCAGAAATACGCCCGCATGAAAGCGTTGCACCGGCCCCATCTTTCGCCATTTCAGACTGAGCTGCAGAAACACATAGCCGATCACAGTGATCAGCATCGCCAGCCCGGGAAGGCCGGTATCGAACCAGGTATCGAGCCAGATATTATGCAGGTGCTTGACCACATGGCCATTGATACTCACCGTGTCCATGTAATAGCGGGAATTACCCATACCCACACCCAACAGGGGATTTTCCGGCGAGTGCTCCAGGGCTTGCCGCCAGAGGGTAAGCCGTCCACTGCTGATCGTATCCAGATGACGTAAAAAATCACCACCCAGGGAAACGCCACGTAATAAGTGCTCTCCATTGGAGAAAAAGGCAATCGAAATCAGCAAGGCCATCAGGATCAGCACACGGTACAGAGGCATTCGCAGCGCCACGATGCCCAGGAATACCATACCAACTACCATACTGATCACAGAACTGCGTTCTTCGGAAAGTATGATATAAGCCGAAAGCAATAAAAAGGCAATCAGCATAGTAGCTGCCCGCCTTACGCTCTCGGGCTTTCGCCACCATAACCAGGCCAGCAAAAAGGGCATATAGATAATCAGATGCACCGATTTCAACTGTAGACGCGGAATAAAGGCATCCTCAAGCCACAAGATCATCAGCAAATCCAGGTAAGCCACTCCCAGAGTCACCGCACCAAGAAGCCCAAGCACACCCAGCAGGCGACGCACATTATTCGAATCCAGCTGGACCATCGCCAGGGTAATGAAGGCCGAGGCATTAAAGGCCAGCAAGGTACTCCACATTTTCAATGCGCGTGGTACGTCAATGGCG
>CBDUNQ010000600.1:0-1800 GCA_965368625.1 uncultured Gammaproteobacteria bacterium | reverse complement strand
TACCTGTCATGCCAGGCATATTGATATCCAGGCACACCAGGTCGGGACGCTTGTCACGGCAGAGCTTCACCGCTTCATTGCCGGTACTGGCTTCGCCA
This sequence comes from uncultured Gammaproteobacteria bacterium, assembly GCA_965368625.1. GTDB lineage: Bacteria > Pseudomonadota > Gammaproteobacteria > DSM-19610 > DSM-19610 > JAIVHA01. The sequence goes on along the minus strand of CBDUNQ010000600.1, from coordinate 1,702 downwards.
ACGATGACGAAGCCATCCTCCACGAGGATGGTTTTGAGAAACTGACGCATCATGGATTCATCATCTGCAATGACGATGCGGCGGGGCTTTTTGCCGGGTGATTCCTGGGCCATGCCATGGTTCCCTGTCTGTAGCGTACCACCACTGTAACGGCGGCTCAGACAGGAAATATAGCCCACATTCCCCGAGGGTCGAATCCAGGGTCAGCCGGCGGCGCGCGCAGCCCGCTTGCGCTCATGTTCCTGTAACTGCTTCTTCCGCAGGCGGATATGGTTCGGCGTGACCTCCACCAATTCATCGTCATCAATGAATTCCAGTGCCTGTTCCAGGGTCATCACGATGGGGGGGCTGAGGATCAGGTTTTCATCGGTGCCGGCGGCGCGGATATTGGTCAACTGCTTCGCTTTGAGCGGATTCACCACAAGATCATTGTCACGGGAGTGAATGCCGATGAGCATGCCTTCGTATACTTCGGTGCCATGACCAATAAACAGACGGCCCCGTTCTTGCAGATTGAACAGGGCATAGGCCAGGGCCTTGCCTGGGCCATTGGCGATCAGAACGCCATTGTTGCGGCTGCCGAACTCCCCTTTTTTTACAGGTCCGTAATGATCGAAAACGCTGTACATGAGCCCCGTGCCCTGGGTGGAGGTGAGGAACTCGGTGCGGAAACCGATGAGACCGCGTGATGGCATGATGTAATCCAGGCGTACCCGGCCTTTGCCATCGGGCACCATGTTTTTCAGTTCGCCGCCACGGATACCCAGTTTTTCCATGATGGTACCCTGATGCTTTTCCTCCACATCCAGTGTGGCTTGCTCGTAGGGTTCCTGGCGTTCGCCATCCACTTCACGGTAGATTACTTCCGGCCGGGAAACCCCGAGTTCAAATCCTTCGCGGCGCATGTTTTCAATGAGTACGGAAAGATGGAGTTCGCCACGGCCGGATACTCGAAAGCGATCCGGGTCGTCGGTTTCTTCCACCCGCAACGCCACATTGTGGAGGAGCTCGCGCTCCAGTCGTTCCTTGATCTGACGGGAGGTGACAAATTTCCCATCTTTGCCGGCGAAGGGTGAGGTATTCACCTGGAAGGTCATGCTCACGGTGGGTTTATCCACGGTGAGGGGCGCCAGGGCTTCCACCGCACTGGGGTTACACAGGGTATCGGAAATGTAGAGTTCTTCGATGCCGGTAAAGGCGATGATATCGCCTGCACTGGCTTCGGGTACCTCTACCCGCTCCAGGCCCAGAAAGCCGAATATCTGCAGAATGCGCCCATTACGGCGCTTGCCATCATGGTCCACGATGGTGACGCTGGTGTTGGTTTTCACCCGGCCGCGGTTGATGCGGCCGATACCGATGACCCCCACATAACTGTTGTAATCCAGCTGCGATACCTGCATCTGGAACGGGCCTTCCAGATCCACCTGGGGCGGGTGCACCTTTTCCACGATGGTTTCAAACAGTGGGGTCATGTCCCCATCCCGGACGTCTTCTTCCAGACCGGCGAAGCCACCCAGACCGGAGGCATACACTACCGGGAAATCCAGTTGTTCATCGGTTGCGCCCAGGCGGTCGAAGAGGTCGAAGGTCTGATCCAGCACCCAGGCTGGACGTGCACCGGCGCGATCCACTTTATTGATGACCACTATGGGGTGCAGGCCGCAGGCCAGGGCCTTTTGGGTCACGAAACGGGTTTGTG
>CBDUNQ010000599.1:0-1805 GCA_965368625.1 uncultured Gammaproteobacteria bacterium | reverse complement strand
GGCCTCATGGGCGATGCCGAATTGATGCAGAATTTCGGCAGCGGCCTGCATACTGTCCCAGTCGCTGTTGCTGCCCATTACCAGACCGATGCGGGGAGGCCCGTCCGGCGTCGTTGTCCCGGGTGCTGTTGCCATGATAACCACGTACACTCCAATGGAAACCCAACAGTTTACCAGCATTTATCGATTATTTTAATGAAAAATCGGCTGTAGCGGCCGCCCCTGGTCGGCTGGGATCAGGATGGCGGGATTCCGCTGATGGTCTGCACCCGGGTACAATGCCGCCTTTCGCCCGAGTTGGAGCCCTGTCCATGCTGGATGTGCTGTTTGAGACTGATCTGAAGACCCTCCCCCTGGTACATCGGGGCAAGGTGCGTGATATCTATGCGGTAGGGGAGGATCATCTGCTGATGGTGACCACGGACCGGTTATCCGCCTTTGATGTGGTGTTGCCGGACCCCATTCCCGGCAAGGGTGCCGTGCTCACGGCGGTTTCCCGTTTCTGGTTTGATCGCATGCAGTCCCTGGTTCCCGGTCACCGTGCCGGGTTGACCCTGGCGCAAGCCCTGCCCGATGCCCGGGAGCGGGCCCAGGTGGAGGGGCGTGCCATTGTGGTGAAGCGCTGCAAGGCCTTGCCGGTGGAAGCCATCGTGCGTGGTTATCTCATCGGTTCCGGCTGGAAGGATTATCAGAAGACCGGAGCGGTGTGTGGCATCGCTCTGCCACCGGGGTTGCGGCAGGCGGAGCGCCTGCCACAACCCATCTTTACCCCCTCTACCAAGGCGGCTGTGGGGGATCATGATGAAAACGTGGATTTCGACCATGTAGTGACCCTGCTGGGGGCACCCCTGGCCAACCAGGTACGTGATATCAGCCTGCGCATCTACCAGGAAGCGGCGCAGTACGCCTTACAGCGAGGCATCATTATCGCGGATACAAAATTTGAATTCGGTCTGGATGAAACAGGGCGCCTGACACTGATAGATGAAGCCCTTACCCCGGACTCTTCCCGTTTCTGGCCCGCGGATCAGTATCAGGTGGGTGGTAGCCCGGAAAGCTTTGATAAGCAATATGTGCGTGATTATCTGGAAACCCTGGACTGGGACAAAACCCCACCAGGGCCGCATTTGCCCGCAGAAGTCATTGCAAAAACCGCAGCGAAATACCGCGAAGCCCTGGAACGCCTTACCGGGCCCGAGTAGTGGAGCATTGCATACGGATACCGTATTGCCGGTTGGTCATGCCGCTACAAGGGCATGTCCATTCTTCCCCGATGAAAGGGGCACCCTTGCGCCATGTTTCGTGACCTGAGCTTTCTGGGAGCCCTGGGAGCGGCCATTATTTTCTGGGTCGGCCTGTATTGGTTCAGCGATCCGCTGTTGCAGTTGGACTGGCCGCGCCATGCGCCCTGGACCTTTCTCAGCCTGGTCTTGCTCTATCCGGTAATGGAAGAAATCCTTTTCCGTGGCCTGCTTCAGGAAGCGCTGCGCACGCGCTTGCCGCCTTTGCGCTGGGGGCCTGTGTCGGTAGCCAATCTCTGTACCAGTATACTGTTCACGGCATTGCATTTTCTCACCCATCCGCTGGCTTGGGCGCTGTCCATTTTATTGCCCTCGCTGGGTTTTGGTTATTTCATGGATAAATACCGTGACCTGAGGGCGCCGGTGTTTCTCCATGTGTTTTATAATGCCGGGTACTTCTGGCTGTTTGCCCCGCAAACCGTGTAGGGTGTTTGCTCCGTGTTGAGGTGGTGATTATGGTTTGTCTGCCTGATTCGCTGGCTGCCTGGGGAAGGGCCGATTTCA
>CBDUNQ010000598.1:0-1808 GCA_965368625.1 uncultured Gammaproteobacteria bacterium | reverse complement strand
GGATCTCCCCCCCCTGGCTGCGATCATACTGCCCCATGGTGCCTTCCACTTCGGGATGGCCCGCATGGCCGATAAGAATGCACTCCACCCCTTCCTGGCTGGCACGCGCCACTTCCAAATGGACCTTGGTAACCAATGGACAGGTGGCATCGAATACGCGAAAGCCCCGTGCCTCGGCTTCCTGCCGCACGGCTTGCGATACGCCATGGGCACTGAAAATCAGTGTGGCCCCAGCCGGCACTTCACTGAGTTGCTCCACAAAGATGGCACCGCGTTCCCGCAAGCCATTGACCACATAGCGGTTATGCACCACTTCGTGGCGCACATAAATGGGTGCGCCAAAGATTTCCAGGGCACGCTCCACGATTTCAATGGCACGGTCCACACCGGCACAGAAACCCCGGGGGTTGGCCAGCATCACTTGCATGAGTATTTCCGGGACAAGGTACCATTACCCAGGGACGCGCCTGCCATGAGAAAAGCCACGGTGGGCATCGGTACGGGCAGGCGGGTTACATGGCTCATGGAAATCGCTCTTGGGTGGTAGCTTGTCATAGGGGAAAGTATATCCAACCCGGGCCGGGCTGCGCCAATTGACCGACCTGGCCAGGGGTTATTACTCTTCCGGTAAGACCGGGTCTTCCACCGCCAGGATCTCCACTTCCAGCACCACTTCCTGACCGGCCATGGGGTGATTGAAATCCACTTCCACGGCATCCTGCTGCAATTTCAATACCGTGCCTGGCACCATTTGTCCTTCCGCATTGGTGAAACCGATGGTGATTCCGGGTTCCAATGGCAGGTCTTCGGGAAACTGACTGCGCGGAAATACCGTCACTGCATCGGGATCACGACTTCCATACGCCTGTTCCGGGGTGAGGGTAATGGTCTGTCGGTCACCGGCCTTGAGGCTTACCAGCGCCAGCTCAAAACCGGGCAGCAGGGTACCGTCTCCCATGACAAAGGTTTCCGGCGCTTCCCCGAAACTGCTTTCCATGAGCGTGCCATCGGTAGCGCGAATGGAAAAATGCAAAGTGACCTTGGAGCCTTCCTGAATACGGCCCGGATACAATAACATCGATAAAACCTCGTATGAATGCATGACTCACTTCAGTGCAAGTCCAGGGAGATTACCATACCGCTTCTGCTTTATTGAACCTCTTTGGAGTTCATCATGCATTGCCTACCCTCGAGCCAAGGCACCACTTCACCCACCGTCATACCGGCGCAGGCCAGAAACCACCGTCATACCGGCGCAGGCCGGTATCTATTGAATGTACTGCCGCGCCATAAAGATACCGGCTTTCGCCGGCATGACGGGATACGATTGGCCACCTTGACCCGAATGAGTAAGGTATTCAGGTAAAAAGCAGCCGTCATTGCGAGCGAAGCGCGGCAATCTCCCTGGGTTGGCAGTGACTCTCCTGGAACCGGAAAGACAGGTGCTGGATGCATGAGATTGCTTCACTTCGTTCAATGACGAGTCCTTGCTTGATTGGAATAAGTGCGGTGCTTGTAAAGCAAAACCAACGTCATACCGGCGTGCCTCGACCCGCAGGGTGAGGTACGCATAATGTGACCAGATCGTGCGGAGCACGATGGGGAATCCCTGATGATCCCCAAAAGGGATCTAGGGGCAACCCAAAGGGGTTCTATGCGCCAGGCCGGTATCTGTTGAAATTACTGCCATGCCATAAAGATACCGGCTTTCGCCGGCATGACGGGATACGATTGGCCGCCTTGGCCCGAATGAGTAAGGTATTCATGTAAAAAGCAGCCGTCATTGCGAGCGAAGCGCGGCAATCTCC
>CBDUNQ010000597.1:0-1811 GCA_965368625.1 uncultured Gammaproteobacteria bacterium | reverse complement strand
CCGCCTATATCCTGCAGGGCGCCACCACCAACCTGGATTGTACTATTGAAGGCCTTGAGTTCAGCAGTGACTTTGTTCTTTCCCTCGGCCCGGACTCAACTTTCAACTCCATGGAAATACTGAATCCGTCGTCTGCCCGCTTCAATGTAAGTGTCCAATCGACGGCCCAATCCGGCCCACGGGAAATTTCCCTGCTCCATGGCTCCACCCATTTAGCGACACAGAGAGCCTTTTTCGTACTGGCGCCCATGGCCGACGAAGATGCTGATAAAGTTCCCAATTGGCAAGAAGACTATCTCGGCACAGACCCACTCCGTACGGATACCGATGGTGATGGCATTTCAGATTACGCAGAAATCACGCTACAAAGTGATCCCCTGGATGCTGCGTCCTTTCCGGACATGACCGCCGACCCGGATCAGGACACCCTCAGCAACGAACAGGAATTCCTTGCGGGTACGGACCCTTTCAATGCCGATACCGACCAGGATGGTCACCGCGATGACCTGGAACTACACCTGGGCAGCGATCCCTTACATATCCTATACACCCCTGACCTTACCGGTGACCCGGATGGTGATGGCGTAGATAACCTGACCGAGTATTTGGAAAGAACCGATCCCAACAACCCGGATACCGACGGCGATGGCATTTCTGATCATATAGAAATCACGCTGCAGAGTGACCCCCTGGATCCCGCATCCATTCCGGACATGAACGCCGACCCGGACCAGGACAGCCTCAGCAACGAGCAGGAACTCCTTGCCGGAACGGATCCGTTCAATGCCGATACCGACCAGGATGGCCACCGCGATGATCTGGAACTGTACCTGGGCAGCGACCCCTTGCATGTTCTGAATACCCCCGACCTTGTGAGTGACCCGGATGGTGATGGGGTGGATAACCTGACCGAATACACAGAAAGAACCGACCCCAACAACCCGGATACCGATGGCGATGGCGTGTTGGACGGGGAAGAACGGGTAGCCGGCAACGATGGCTATATCACCAATCCGCTTGTCGCGGATACTGACCGCGATGGATTGAATGATCTGGAAGAAACCACGATCGGCGATGATGGCTACCTGACGAACCCCACTGTGGCCGATACCGATGGCGATGGCGTGAGCGATGGCGCCGAATTCAGGCTGTACACCCTGGAAACCCTTCCGGGTACGCCGGAGGGGCAGTATTGCCAGGCGCCGGTAACCTCAATGGGAGACATCGCCTGCAAAATAAATTGCGGCAGATTTGCTTCATGCCCCGTGGTGCTCTATGACGAAAATGGCATGCATATCATCGGCACACATAGTTTCGGTCACGTAGTCATGCAGGGTGGCCAGGTGGCCTGGGGAGGTGGAACCTATCACACGAATGGCGGAGAAAACTACCTTTATAAAGAGGGTGCCACCAACATCATTGGCGGCTCTGCAAACGAACACTCACAGTTTTTTGATGTTGAGAATGGAAAAGTGGTCTGGTCCCAATGGAACCCGGAAAATTCCTCCTATGATGCAATGCTGTACGATGACAATACTGGCACCGTACAACGATTGTCCACAACGCCGGAAAATAAATCATACACACAAATTGACAATGGAATTATACTTTGGGCGCAGCAAGCAAGTAGCTACCGCAATGACGACATCGTACTCTATTTCAATGGCACTCAAAGAGTACTTGGATTAGGTAGCTACCCGGTAATCGATGGCGACAAGGCCGTATGGAGCGTCTATGATGGCGTCTCCAGAAACTTCGTGCTTTATGATCTAATCGGTGGCACACAAATCGCACAGATCAGCAATGACAGT
>CBDUNQ010000596.1:0-1813 GCA_965368625.1 uncultured Gammaproteobacteria bacterium | reverse complement strand
TTTCGTGGCCAGCCTTCAGCTGCCGCCCTGGTTATCCCAGATTTCATCGTCCACGGCACCCTCTTCCCGACACCAGGCGAGATGGGCAATGGCCTTGAAGCGTGCCACAGACATGGCGCCGCGCTTGCTGCGTTTACTGGCGCCGGGGTCCTCCAGGGAATCCAGTATATCTTCGCGACTGGCTTCGTAGATTTCACTGGGTTCAAAGTGTTCATCCATGAGGACCAGCACCACCGTATCCCACACCTGATCCAGCTTTAGCTGGCCCACGCGCTGGCCGGATTTTTTGTCATCGAAAATGGTGCGCCCCTTGATCTGCACCCGCTTGCCTTCGCGGGCACCCTTGCCAATGGCATCGTAGCCCCCGGGTTGATCCTTGACGATTTCCAGGTTCAGCAGACGAGCGGCATCGTAATTGGCCAGTTCGCCACTGACACCGGGTAAGGGCTTTCCCGTCGCCGTGCGGTATTCCACCGCAAGGCGACGGGCTTCACTCATCAATTTGTCGACTGTATACAGGGACAAGGTCAGGAAACCTGCGCAATCTGGCCGACATGCACGGCTGCCAGCCTGCATCGCCATGAGGTTACCGGGGTACGGATCATTTGCATTGCCGTCATCCACACTCCATTGGGGTCATCCCTGGATCTTGTAAGAAAAGCTGACCTGATCCCGCAGGCCCTGGGATGCAGCACAGCCACAACCAATCGTGGCATTGTACCCGATTCCGACGAGAGTGCCAGTTCGGCTATTTCTTTCAGTGACTTGGCATTTATCGTTGAAGTATTTCCGATGCTTTGCGCTGGGCATCCCGGCTCCCGGAGGCATCCCCCACCCCCTCCCGCGCCGCACCGATAAGGCGCCAGTTGGCAGCCTGCAGACGTAGATCTCCACTGGCCAGGCGATTGGATTTCAGGGCCATCTGTTCCGCCTGTACCCAGCGCTCCTGCTGCAGTCGTACTTGCGCCAGTTGATTCCACAAGCGGGCATTTCCCGGTTCAATGCGTAATGCCCGCTCCAGGGTGCCGGCGGCACTATCCAGTTGGCCGGCACGCTGCTGATCCGTTGCACTTTGCATCAGCGCCACTACCGCCGGGGAACTGGGCAGTGGCGTGGCCACCGGAATCGGTGCCCGTTCAATGGGGTGGATCACCACGCGTCCATCGGAAGGCAGGCTACTTTCCCCATAGGGCTCCACTCCACCGTATGATCCCGATGCCGCACCACGATCTTCCACGGGGGGCAGAGTCCTTGAGGTGGGCACGGTGCTGCATCCCGCCATCCATAGCATACTCATCAAAACACCGTATCGAACACATTGCATGGCTAAGCTCTCCCGCCTCTGTACTATTGAAATAAATTACGCAGCCAGTTCAGTGGATTTTCGCGCATTGGTTCCATGGAATCCACACAGGGAGACGTTTCCACCGGTAACTGATGGGCAATGAAGGGCAACTGCACCGCTTCTTCACAACCCTCATCCGCTACCCGTCCCAGGGTATCCACCCATAACCACTGTATATCTTCCGGTGGCATCGGGTCCAAGGGCTGTGTGGGAATCCGGGAAAACAATTGCCCCCAAACCTGCATTGCGCCACTGGCACCCGTCAGCCCCATGGGTTGATTATCGTCTCGCCCCAGCCAGATGACCGCCAGGCGATCCCCACTGTAGCCGGCAAACCAGCTGTCACGTAAATCATCCGTGGTACCCGTCTTACCCGCCACCCGCATACCGGGCGGTAACCAGCGGGCCAGGCCGGCGGCCGTACCCTGATTCACCACTTCCTGTAAGGCCACCGTGAGCAGATACAAG
>CBDUNQ010000595.1:0-1817 GCA_965368625.1 uncultured Gammaproteobacteria bacterium | reverse complement strand
ATCGGTGATCAGACTGTTATGCAACAGCGGCTCTGCCAGCGCGATGTGGCGAATCCGCTGAAGTTCATCCTCATCCAGCTGAGTGGCATTTTCCACCAGATCCTCGACGATGAGGTCATCCGCTTCCCCATAGCTGTATTGGAAGTTGGTAATGGAATCCACGCGTATGGAATACGGAATCTGCCAGGAGCGCTCCGTCAGGTATTCCACTGCCGCCAGGGTTTCGGGCGTGAACACCCGGCCGTTTTTCGGTGCCAGCACAAACAGCACATTATCGGTTTTGGTATAGGTGTTCTGCAGTTCTTCAAAGGCGAGTAACTGAGGGTTTTCCTTGCTGAAAAAGACGCGGTAATCGGCACTGAAGCCAAGATTTTTTGCCCCATAGCCGGCCGCCATCACCAACAAAACACTCATCGCCAGGGCGAGATAGCGCCAGCGGATCAGCCATTCACCATATGCCTTGCCCATTACCGTCCTTTATTCTGGTGGGTGGGTAAATAAGAACCTCTGCCCCAGTGGAAATACCACAGTGATGCCAATGGGTCGTGGAAATCACGTTTGTAATCCAATGTGTTTACCGTAACCGACCCTAACTCCGCAAACTGTTGAGATAGTCGATGAGGCTCTGACCACACATCTGCAGACGATCCCGGCTTTGCGCATTCTTGGCCATGCCGATGCATCCCTCTATTACGGCAATGATAAACACCGTGGTACGTTCGCAATCCACATCGGCCCGAAGTTTGCCTTTTGCCTGCCCCTTTTTCAGGGCTTGCAGCAAGCCATCATGCCAAGCCTGAAATATTCGATCCAGGCGTAGCCGGAACCCTTCATCCAGGGGCGACATTTCCTGCGCCAGATTATTGAGCGGGCAACCCAGCTCGGTGATATCCATGGGCCCATCGTTATCCATCAATTCCGTGATGATCTGGATCACTGTATCCAGAGGTTCCTCGGCCTGGGCCAGTGGTACCAGCCAGATATGGGCCATGGTGCCGGCGATCACTTCCTCCACCACGGCGTAGCCCAGGGCCATTTTATTGGGGAAGTGATGATACAGGGCCCCTTTGGTAAGGCCGGTGTGCTGTAACACATCATCCAGCCGCATGCCCTGAAAGCCCTTTAAATAGATTTCCTGAAAAGCCGCGGTCAGGATGCGTGAGCGGGTTTCATCGCCACTGCGTTCCATTCTTCGCTCGCCTCGTCCTTGCGCCAATGCTGCCGTACTCATATGCGCCTCGCCTACCCCTGTAAACCGGTGAAAGGGACCATTGTAACCAAGCCCGGGATACATCGCCCGGATTTGCTGTATTAGAAAACCTTGACAAACCAACTGGTATGTAGTTTAGTTTACATACCATCTGGTTTGCCAGCAAGTCCGGATGACCCGGATCACGCAGCCAGGGAACCAACCAGGGAGACCCAGTATGACGGATGCCGAAACCATCAGCCTGCCCATGGGCAGAATGAATAAGGAAAACGCCCCTGTTCACGCCATCGCGAACCAGGTGCACACACAATTACACGGAAGACAGGTTGAAGTGACGCTGACCGCCCGGGCACAGCGGGCCGCACAGGCGCTGAGCCAGCCCCTGGTGGTAGAAATGGAGCTGTATTTCAGTTGCCTGGTACGCAAACAGGTATTGTTCAAATCCCTGCAGGAAAGCCCACTGCCAAGGGATCAGATGAGTGCCATCACCGATTTACTGCTACTCAGCTTTCGACCGGTGGTAACCCAGTACTGTCACATGGATGACCTCGGCATGGCGCCGCCACCCGTGGAAACCATGCCCATACAAAACCCCGGTTCCTTTGTT
>CBDUNQ010000594.1:0-1819 GCA_965368625.1 uncultured Gammaproteobacteria bacterium | reverse complement strand
TCAATATCCATGGTACCGACCCTCTGAATCCCCTTGATGACCCCACTGCGCCAACGGATACGGATGGAGATGGATTGAGCGACAGCCAGGAAGCCATCCTGGGTACGGACCCCAATAACCCGGATACCGATGGCGGCGGTGCACAGGATGGCACTGAAGTGACCCTGGGCCTGGACCCATTGAATCCGGCGGATGACGCAACGGATACTGATGGCGATGGCCTGAGTGATGCCCAGGAAGCGGCATTGGGTACAGATCCCAATAACCCGGATACCGATGGAGAAGGGTTATCCGATGGCGACGAAGTCAACCTGTATGGCACCAATCCGCTGATGGTGAATACCGATCTTGATGGAATCAATGACCGTATCGAAATCCTGTTCAAAGGTACCGACCCTCTGAACCCGGATACCGATGGTGATGGCTTGACCGATGGTCAGGAAGCCGGTGGTTCCGGTCTGGGTACCGATCCTTTGAACCCGGACACCGATGGTGGTGGCACCATGGATGGTACGGAAGTCAGTAATGGCACCGATCCATTCAATCCATTGGACGATTGATCTTACAGGAATTGATGAAGTACATTTGCCCCGCTACTGCGGGGCAAATGGTATTTGGATATCGTTTCAATACAGTTACACTGCAATCGATTATCAGGAATGAATTACAGAAAAACCCATGGATGAACCATCATGAATGAGGAACACCCTCTGCGCAGCGTATTTACCCAAACGCTACCCGAAATTCTCAAGCAACTGCAGATCAGTCTGGTGGTTTCCACCTACCAGGCGGGACGGGTGATCCTGGTGCGATACGATGAAGTGGAGCAGGGCGGTGAGCAAAAATCCACGGTAAACACACATTTTCGCACCTTTGAAAAGCCCATGGGGATTGCTGCCCGGGGCAACCGCCTCAGTATTGGTGGTGCCCGTTCCGTCTGGGAATATCGTAATGTCCCTGCTGCCGCCGCCAAGGTCTCTGCGGACAAACAGCATGATGCCTGCTATATACCGCGTACCGTACATCTCACGGGAAATATCGATATCCATGAAATGGACTGGTCCGACGATAATGAACTATGGATCGTGAATACCCGCTTTTCGTGCCTTTGCACCCTGGATCGCGATCACAGCTTTTATCCACGTTGGCGACCACCCTTTGTTTCCGGCTATTCCCCGGAAGACCGTTGCCACCTGAACGGCTTGGCTATGCGTGATGGTCAACCACGCTATGTTACTGCGCTGGGGGAGACGGATACACGTGGTGGCTGGCGTGCAAACAAGGTCAATGGCGGACTGATAATGGATATCAGCAACAATAAAATCCTGCGACGCGGCTTATCCATGCCTCATTCTCCACGCTGGTACCGGGATCAGCTGTGGGTACTGGAATCGGGTAAAGGCAGCCTATCCAGGATTGATCCGCAAACCGGGGAAATGGAAACCATAGCCCAAATGCCTGGCTTTACCCGTGGCATTGATTTCATTGGCCCTCTGGCCTTTATCGGCCTTTCTAAAGTGCGTGAATCAGCCGTATTCAGTGGTTTACCCATTGTCACGGAAGTTGTGGAACGGGCCTGTGGCGTCTGGGTGGTCAATATAGAAAGCAAGCAAATCCTGGGCTTTCTGCGCTTCGAAGCCGGCGTGGAGGAAATCTTTGCTGTGCAGGTGTTGACCGGTATTCGCTTTCCGGAAATGCTGGAATGGAATGCATCCCTGGCCGGAGAAACCTATGTTCTGCCGGACGATGCCCTTGCCGAAGTAATTATGCCTACCCAGGAAAAACTCGATGCAACCCCCGATGCCATATTGGCACGAGG
>CBDUNQ010000593.1:0-1827 GCA_965368625.1 uncultured Gammaproteobacteria bacterium | reverse complement strand
ATCAATGGCAATATCGGTCCAGCACGCCGGGTCAGGCCCTGCTGCAGCCGCCAGGCGGTATCCGTGGACCCGGTAAAGACCACACCCGCCAGATACGGATTCGAGAGTAGCGCTTCTCCCAGGGCAGGTCCCGGTCCGGGTAACAGGTGCACGACATCACTCGGTATACCTGCGCTGTGCAACAAACGGATTGCCTTGTACGCAATCAGCGGGGTCTGGCGCGCCGGTTTCGCCACCACGCTGTTACCCGCCGCCAGGGCTGCAGTGATCTGTCCCAGAAAAATGGCTAATGGAAAATTCCAGGGACTGATACAGGCAAACACGCCACGGCCATGCAGCCAGAGATCATTGGATTCTCCACTGGGCCCCGGCAAGGCATGAGGCCCCGAAAACCATTGTCGTGCCTGTACGGCATAGTAACGACAGTAATCCACGGCTTCCCGCAGTTCCGCCAATGCATCGGGCAGGGTGCGCCCCCCTTCGGCGACGAGTAACGCCATCCACTCGGCATGGGCTGCTTCCAGCAGATCCGCCGTTTTTTCCAGGCGTTCCGCCCGCAACGATCCACCCAGCTGATTCCATGAAAAATACGCCTTATGCGCGGCTTCCATGGCCAGCGCCAGTTGATCGGCATCGGCTTCGGCGACACGGCCGATGGGTGCGCCATTCCAGGGGTTACGGCAGATTCGCACAGGGCCCGTCAATGGCTCACCGCAAACCAGTGGCACTGCTTTCCAGGCATCGGGCGTCGACTCTGCCATTGCGGCCAACAATGGCGCCGTGCTGAATTCATCCTGAAGATCCAGGCCACGGGCATTGCGCCGCTGTTCGCCATAGAGATGTTCCGGCAGGGGAATCCGTGGATGTGGCGCGCCATCCGTTGCCTCGGCACGCTGCACAGGATCCGCCACTAGGCTTTCCAGGTCCTGTTCCGGATCACCCAATTGATGCACAAAAGAGGTATTGGCACCGTTCTCCAGCAATCTGCGCACCAGGTAAGGCAGCAGGGCATCATGGCTGCCCACAGGTGCATAGACCCGGCAGGGCACTTGGGGATCCAACTGAGCCAGGGCTTCAAAGACCGCTTCCCCCATACCATGGAGACGTTGTAATTCAAAAGGCGCCTTATGATGAAAGTGTTGCAGGTAGGCAAGGGTATGCGCGTTATGACTGGCGAACTGCCCATAGAATGCCTGCGGGTGCGCCAGAAGGTAACGCGCACAGGCAAGATAGGAAACATCGGTATGGGCTTTGCGGGTGAATACCGGATAGGTCTTAAGGCCCAGCTCCTGGGCACGCTTGATTTCCGTATCCCAATAGGCGCCTTTCACCAGACGAATGGGAATCTGCCGTTGCTGTTCCTGCGCCAGTTGCTGCAACCACTGCAACACCGGCATGGCACGTTTCTGATAGGCCTGCACTGCCAGGCCAAGGCCATCCCAGCCATGCAGGGTGGTATCGGTAAACAGTGCGTGAAACAGTTCCAGTGAAAGGGTTAAGCGCCAGGATTCCTCCGCATCCAGGGTCAGTTGAATGCCTGCATGGCGCGCTGCCAGTGCCAAGGCATGCACACGAGGCAGTAATTCCGCCCACAGGCGCGGTTTCTGCGCCGGCTCATAACGCGGATGCAGGGCCGACAGTTTTATGGAGATGCCATGCCGCTGTGTAAGCCGGTAATCCTTGCGTACCGTGGCCAGGGTATGAATGGCTGATTCATAGGCCTGGTAATAACGCTCCACATCTTCCCGGGTACGGGCCGCTTCACCCCGACAGTCAAAGGAATAACGCACGCCCGGGGACGCATCCGGCGGAATTCGCTGCAAGGCC
>CBDUNQ010000592.1:0-1828 GCA_965368625.1 uncultured Gammaproteobacteria bacterium | reverse complement strand
CCGGCGGACTGTCTTCCCTATGGGTATGACAACAGCCGCCTCCAGTGCACCCCCAGGGCCGTGGTATTTGCCACCACCCATGAACAGGTGCTGCAGGTAGTACAACTCTGTAACCGTGAATCCATTCCTCTGGTGGCCCGAGGGCGTGGCACCGGCACCACCGGAGCCTCCGTGCCACTGGATAATGCCCTGGTACTTTCCCTGGAACGTATGGATAAAATCCTGTTGGTGGATCCGGCCAATCGCCTGATGGTGGTGGAACCCGGCGTTACCAACCAAGCCGTGCAGGATGCCGCGGCCAAACATGGGTTTTTCTGGCCACCGGACCCCACCAGTGCCGCCGTATGCACCATCGGTGGCAATCTGGCCTATAACTCTGCCGGCCCGCGTGCGGTGAAGTACGGCACGCCTCGGGAAAACACCTTGGGATTGCTGGCCGTAACCGGCGCTGGGGAATCCCTGCGAACCGGCGTCAAGACCACCAAGGGCGTGGTGGGTTATGACCTCACCCGCCTGTTGATCGGCTCCGAGGGTACCCTGGCCATCATTACGGAAGCCACCCTGAAACTCACTCCGCTGCAACCGGTAACCCGCACCCTGCGGGCCGTTTACCGGGATATGAGTGCCGCCGCCGAAGCGGTGTCGCGCATCATGGCACAAGCCGTTATTCCCTGTGCCCTGGAATTCATCGATGGCAAAGCCATTGACATGGTACGCCGTTATTCCAGTGCCGACTTGCCCACTCAGGCTGGGGCCATGCTGATGATCGAAGTGGATGGCACCGAAGCCGCCATTGAAGCCGCTGTGGAAGCGGTATCGGCCGCCGCTCAACATGAAGCCCTGCTGGAGTTGCGCCATGCCGAAACGCAGGAAGAGATTCAAGCCCTATGGGCAACCCGTAAGGCCCTCTCCCCCGCGTTACGAAATATCGCGCCGAAAAAAATCAACGAAGATGTGGTGGTGCCCGTTTCCCATATGGCGGAACTCATTCATGGCCTGTCACAACTTGCCGATGAATACGGCATTACCATTGTGAACTTCGGCCATGCGGGAAATGGCAATATTCATGTAAACCTGCTGGTAAACCCCGATGATCCTCAACAGATGCAGCAAGCCGATCAATGCCTGGACCAGGTATTCAGCCTGGTGCTGCGCCTTGGCGGTACACTGTCGGGTGAGCATGGCATCGGCCTGGTGAAGCGCGACTTCGTCAACCGTGAACTCGAGTCCACTGCACTGGACCTGATGCATGCCATCAAGCGGCAATTCGATCCGGGTAATATTTTAAATCCGGGCAAGGGACTGCCGCCAGGAAACCGCTGAGCAATGAGTTGTTGCGTGTCGTGTTGGGACCTGGCGAGCTCGCTATTGCCAACGAAGTGAAGCAATCTCTTCGCCTCGGCATAATCGCTCCCGGCAACCTATTGCCACGCCACGGAGATTGCCGCGCCGCTGCGCGGCTCGCAATGACATGGCCTTTATAAAGCCTTGGCATTATTCACCGGCGTACCGGCGAATTCACCTCCCCGTCATCCCGGCACTTTTCACCCCGTCATCCCGGCACTTTTCACCCCGTCATCCCGGCGCAGGCCGGGATCCATTAAAGGGCCTGCCAACGTAAAGAGATCCCGGCCTGCGCCGGGATGATGGAGGAGGATTTTTTCATGAAAACCCACTCATGTAGAGTCAAGGTAAACACAGAACCCTTTCGGGGCTCTCCTTACATCAGCGGTGCCTCACAGTTAAGAAAAACAGAATCGCCCACACCTGCGGGAACCGGTGCCTGGCGATAACCCAGCTTCGCCATCATCGCCTGCAGCGCATCCCG
>CBDUNQ010000591.1:0-1834 GCA_965368625.1 uncultured Gammaproteobacteria bacterium | reverse complement strand
GCCCTCACCGTACATATCCACGGCCAATGCGGTATAACCCATTTCCGCAAGCATTTCCGCGCGCTTTCGCGCATAGGCATTGTGGCCCCACCATTCATGCACCACCAGGATACCCGGCCCCTTCCCCTTGCGCTGTGGATCATACGCCAGATAGCCATTCATGCGGGTGTCACCGGCCTGATACTGGATTTCTTCTGTCTTGATCTTGGCACCTGCCTGCGCCTGACTCACCAGCAAGCCGAAAAATAGGGTGAGGCACCACAGTGGTATCGTCTTGGTCTTGGTTTTCATTGTCATTCCTCCCTGTACCGGACACCGGATTGTAGCGTACTGGCAGGACCGGAAACCATGGGGGTAAGAACGGTACGCACAAAACCCGTTTTCACCACCTATTTCCCCATGGCTTCCCGGGTTGCACTCGGCATACGAGTCTCCATAGTGAAGAGGGTAAACCGGGGAGCAATACAATGGCAGACTGGCAAAAGGCTACCGTGGTGGAACGGGTCGACTGGACCGATGAATTGATTTCGCTGCGCTTCCAGGCAGCATTGCAACCATTTCAGGCCGGTCAATTCCTGCGTGTCGCGCTGGATATTCAGGGCGAGCGGGTAGCCCGCCCCTATTCACTGGTCAACCCGCCACACCGGAATACCCACGAAATCTATTTTAATATTGTGCCGGAAGGCCCTTTGTCGCCGCATCTGGCCCAATGCCAGGTGGGGGATGATTTGTGGGTCACCCCCAAGGCAAGCGGTTTTCTCACCCTGGAAGAAATACCCGATGCCCACAGCCTGTGGATGCTTTGCACCGGTACCGCTATCGGCCCGTTTCTTTCCATTCTGGAAACACCCGCCCCCTGGTCGCGCTTTGCGCATATCATTCTCGGTCACAGTGTGCGCCATGCCCGGGAACTGAGTTATCAGGCGCGCATTGAAGAAATCAAAGGGCGACACCCCATGCAGTTTCACTACCTGCCCACGGTCACCCGTGAAACGAGCCCGGGCTGTCTTACGCAACGGATTCCAAAGAGTATCGAAACCGGTGAACTGGAAGCGCAGTGCGGGGTTTCCCTTGCCCCGGAGAATGCCCATGTCATGTTATGCGGTAATGCCGATATGTTGAATGACAGCCTGCAATGTCTGGAAAAACGCGGCATGAAACGGCATCGACGCCGTGAACCGGGCCATGTAAGCATGGAAAAATATCATTGAAGCCGTGAAAAAACACGCTACCCTGTAGCTGACCCGTTTTATCTGGTACTGACAATATGGAATTGATCGATACCCATTGCCATCTGGATGTGAGCGATTTCGATGTAGATCGGGATCGGGTACTGCAGCAATGTCATCGGCTAGGCGTTCGCCGTATCCTGGTGCCAGCCATCCACGCGGCCGGCTGGCCGGGTTTGCTTTCCCTGTGCCGGCAGCATTCCGGCCTGTACCCCGCACTGGGACTCCACCCCGTATATCTCGACCAGCATGGAGCCACCAATGTGGCTGCCCTGGAGCGCCTGATCCAAGACCATCGCCCCATTGCCATAGGCGAAATCGGTCTGGATTTTTTCCTCAAGGAACTGGATCAACCGCGGCAGCAATCCCTGTTCGAGGCCCAACTGGCCATTGCCCGCGATGCCCGGTTACCCATAGTGGTGCATGTTCGCAAGGCCCATGATCAGGTGCTGCACACGCTGCGCCGGCTGCCGGTAAAAGGCGGCATCATTCACGCCTTCAACGGCAGCCTGCAACAGGCCCAACAGTATCTGGATCTGGGTTTCCGACTTGGCTTTGGCGGTACCCTCACCTACCCGGGAGCGCGAAAAATACATGCCCTGGCC
>CBDUNQ010000590.1:0-1835 GCA_965368625.1 uncultured Gammaproteobacteria bacterium | reverse complement strand
CAGGAAGATACCTACCTGGACCAGTAGCTTGAGCCCATGGTGGAAATGGGCCATACTAACCAGTATGTAGCCTTTAAAGGCGAAGCAGAGCAAAGGGTGCTATTTATGGTCATCATCATCGGTAACCTTCCGGCACAGGCAACGGTACGTGGCATGTGTGATTTTGCCCGTCTTCCCGTGGGTACCCACCTGCGCATCGTGAAAAATAAAACGGTGGATGGTGGCATGGTTCGCTACGGACTGGTGCAGATAAGCGATGCCCGGCAAGCCCAGCGACTCATGGAACGCATCGAGGGCCAGACCTGTCATGGTAATCGATTGACCGCCCGGGAATACGAGCCACGGGTGGCGGGAAATGAGCGTCGTCAGGTGAATTGGCGCCAGGTGGCCTGGCACCGTGAAGAGCGACGTGTCTCGGAGCGCCGCACGGCGGCGGCACCGCAGGAAGTTTCACCGCTTTCCGTCAGCGCCGCGTAAGCCTTCAATCACACTCGCCGTATCCTGTGGCCGAATCCTGCGCCACAGGAAAAATGCCTCGGCGGCCTGTTCCACCAGCATACCCAGACCATCGCTGCACTCCCCTGCCCCCTGGGCGTCACACCAGCGGATGAAGGCGGTGGGTTCATGCCCATACATCATGTCATAGCAGCGGGTTTGTGCGGATATCAGGCTGGTGGGAATGGCCGGCACACGCTGCTCCAGCCCGGCCGCGGTACCATTGATAATCAAATCGAACGCCTCTCCTGCCAGCTCAGTAAGACCGCAGCCTTCAATATTGCCTGCATCGGCAAAATCCGCAGCCAGTTTCACCGCCTTGCTGGCCGTGCGGTTGGCAATGAGCAGGCGTTGCGGGCCCTGTTCCAGAAGGGGATCCAAGACGCCACGGACGGCACCGCCGGCACCGAGTAACAGAATGCGTTGGCCACCGAGTGGCCAACGGAGATTGTCTTTGAGATCCCGTACCAGCCCCACACCATCGGTGGTGTCCCCATAAAGTCCTTCCGCGCTGAATGCCAGGGTATTGACCGCTCCCGCCCGTTGCGCCCGTGGGCTGCGGGTGGTGGCGAGGCGCCAGGCATCCTCCTTGAAGGGAACGGTAATGTTCAGACCCTTGCCGCCTTCCTGGCGAAAGGCTTCAATGGCGGTTGCAAGCTGGCCGATTTCCACCAGACGGGCTTCATAGCGCAGATCCTGGCCAGTCTGTCGGGCAAACTGCTGGTGGATATGTGGCGATTTACTGTGGGCGATGGGGTTACCCATCACGGCATAGAGATCGCTCATCAGGAAAAGATTGCTTTCAATATATAGAAAAAGAAGATGGACAGTAGCGCACCGGCCGGCAGGGTGACGATCCAGGAAAGGAAAATGGTGCGCACCACATTCATATCCAGGGCGGCGATACCGCGTGCCAGGCCCACACCCAGAACGGCGCCCACCAGGGTATGGGTGGTGGAAACGGGAATGCCGGTACCCGAAGCGATGACTACCGTGGTGGCGGCGGCCAGTTCGGCAGCAAAACCGCGACTGGGAGTCAATTCGGTGATCTTCTTGCCGATGGTGGCCATCACATGCTTACCATAGGTGAGCAAGCCGATGACAATACCGCCGCCACCCAGTAACAGGATCCAGGGGGAGAGCGCCGCTTTCTGGGAAACCACCCCGCCACTGTTGACCACGCTGATGACGGCGGCCACCGGGCCCACGGCATTGGCCACGTCATTGGAGCCATGGGCAAAGGCCATGGTGCAAGCCGTGACCATCATCAATACGGCAAATACCCGTTCCACATTGGCATAGTGAAAGTCGCTGTCATTTTGCGGGTCGAATTTCATGCG
>CBDUNQ010000589.1:0-1836 GCA_965368625.1 uncultured Gammaproteobacteria bacterium | reverse complement strand
CATCAACGACTCGCCGCCGCGCAAGTCTCTCAGCCCCTTGAAGAGATCGAACCCCTTTATGATCCATCCGGGGAATGTTACACCCGGGACGATGGTCTGCGCGCTGACAGTACCCTGGAAAAACTCGCCCGGCTGAAACCGGCCTTTGACCGGGGCTATGGGCGTGTCACCGCCGGTAACAGTGCACAAATCACCGATGGCGCCGCCATGCTGATGCTCGCCTCGGAAACCGCGGTGCAACGCCATGGCTTACCGGTACTGGGGCGCATTATAGATACTCAATGGGCTGGCCTGGATCCCGCCCAGATGGGCCTGGGACCCGTGTATGCCATGACCCCTCTACTCCAGCGCCAGGCGCTTGGTGTGGAAGATATCGACCTGTGGGAACTCAATGAAGCCTTTGCCGCCCAGGTGCTGGCATGTCGCGCCGCCTGGGAGGACAAGGCCTTTTGCCAGAAAGAACTGGGCCTGTCGCACGCCTTTGGAACCATTCCCATGGACCGCCTGAATGTGGATGGTGGCGGTATCAGTCTGGGCCATCCGGTGGGCGCCAGTGGTGCCCGCATTGTATTGCACCTGTTACAGGCCCTCAGGCAAGGCAACGCCCGCCTTGGCGTGGCCAGCCTGTGCATCGGTGGTGGCCAGGGAGGCGCCATGCTGGTGGAACGTAGGGAGGCGGTTGATCATGAATGAGCCGGAACAGCAGAGCTGGACCCTGAAGCGCGACCGGCAGGATATTGCCTGGCTGCATTTTGATAAACCCGACAGTCGCGTCAAGACCCTGTCTGCACAGGTGCTGGAAGCCCTGGATGATGTGTTGACGGAGCTTGAGCAACAGAAACCACGCGGTCTGATCATTACTTCCGACAAACCCAATGGGTTTATCGCCGGTGCCGATGTGGTGGAATTCACCCGGCTCGCCGAATATGAAGCGGCCCTGGTAGCCATTGAGCGTGGCCAACGGGTATTCGACCACCTGGAACGCTTGCCCTTCCCCACACTGGCATTGATTCATGGCTTTTGTCTGGGTGGCGGTCTGGAACTGGCACTGGCCTGCCGCTACCGGGTGGCACGGGATGACCCGGGTACCCGACTGGGCTTACCCGAAGTACGCCTGGGCATACACCCCGGTTTTGGTGGCAGTGTGCGCATTACGGAAATACTCGGCGCCCTTCCCGCCATGAACCTGATGCTCACCGGCCGCAGTATTGATGGCCGGCAGGCGAAGAAACTGGGCCTGGTGGATGAAGCGGTGCCGGAGCGACATCTGCAGCAAGCCGCTGTGCAACGAATACTCCAGTCGCCCGAAGCACACAAACCCGGTCGCCTGGCACGCTTGAGCCATCATGCCTGGATACGTCCTCTGTTGGCCTATGGCATCCGCCGCAAAACGGCGGCCAAGGCGCCAGCGAACCACTATCCGGCACCCCATGCCCTGATCGCTGTGTGGCAACAGTTCCGGGATGACCGCAGGGCCATGTTGCAGGAAGAGGCAAAATCGGTGGCGCGGCTCATCATTGAACCCACAGCACAGCAACTGGTGCGTCTGTTTCTGTTACAGGAACGACTCAAGGGACAGGCCCGGGCCAGTGATTTTCCCGTCCACCATGTGCATGTGATCGGTGCCGGCGTCATGGGAGGCGATATCGCCGCCTGGTGTGCCCTGCAGGGATACCGGGTAAGCCTCCAGGATCAATCCCCGGAACACATTGCGCCGGCCATGGCACGCGCTGCACGGTTGTTTGCCAGGAAGCGCAAGAAACCCCGCCCGATACGGGAAGCCATGGATCGGCTCATGGCGGATCATCGTGGCCTGGGCGTTGCACAAGCCGATGT
>CBDUNQ010000588.1:0-1839 GCA_965368625.1 uncultured Gammaproteobacteria bacterium | reverse complement strand
AAGATACCCCCTGTTGCTTTGCCCAGCGGGCAATGGTCTTTATATTCTTGCGCAAGCGATTTTCCAGCATCTGCGCTCCCTGGGTACGTTCGTCGGCCGGTGCCGGATAGAGCTTGCGCAATCGTTCTTTTCGGTCCCCACCGGGAAGCGCACTGGGACTGGGTTCTGGCACCGTGAGGAAATACTCCGGAACCAGGGAATACAACATCCATTTACATTCCAGGGCGCCATTGTAGAAAGTGTAGGTTTGCCGGGAACGGATACCCAGTGAACGGGCCAATGGAGGATTTCCGGTGAACAGGACTGCCTGCCAACCGGCAAACACCTGTTTCAGCTGTTGCCCCAGTTCGTAATACAACTGGGGTAGATCGCTTTCCTTGCCGATGCGCTCTCCATAGGGTGGATTGACGACCACCAGACCCGGATGGGCCGCCATACGGGCCTGCAGTTGCAGCTCGCGAACATCCCGCTTTTCAATGTGCACCCGGGACGCCAGTCCCGCCTGGTGCACATTGGCAATGGCCTGTTTCACCACAGTGCCATCGGCATCGAAGCCATAAATGGGTGGGATCCTTTCCTGTGCCGAGGCACGCCGTTGCTGCGCTTCCTGCAATAATCCCTGCCAGCATTCGGGCTGATGCTGGCGCCACCCGTGGAATCCAAAATATTCCCGTAACAGTCCCGGTGCCACATCCCCGGCGATCAATGCAGCCTCAATGGGCAGGGTTGCGGAACCGCACATAGGATCCACCAGGCAGGCCCCACGGGCCGCCATGTCCGGCCAGCCGGCCTGAAGCAAAATGGCGGCTGCCAGGTTTTCTTTCAGTGGCGCGAGCGTGGCCTGGTCCCGATAGGCACGCCGATGCAGACTGTCTCCGGAAAGATCCAGGCTCAGACGCGCTTCATTCTTGAACAGGTAGAGGTTGATGCGCAGCATGGGGCGCTGGGTATCCACGGAAGGACGGCGCTGAAAACGCGAGCGGAACTGATCCACAATGGCATCCTTTACCTTGAGCGCGGCAAACCGGCTGTGATCAATGGTCGACTGACTGAGGTTGGCATCCACGGCCAGGGTATCATCAGGCCCCATGTGCAGAGACCAGTCGATTTTCTGGATGCCGGCATAGAGCGCTTCCGGGTCAGGAGCCGGGAATCGGCCCAGGGAAAGTAACAGCCGATTGGCGATACGCGACCATAAACAGATCCGATATGCCGTTTCCAGGCTTCCACGACAGGCCACACCCGCTTTTTGCGGGCGCACCGATTCAGCCCCCAGCGCGCTGAGTTCCGCTGCCAGCAGCGTTTCCATGCCTTTGGGCGTGGTGCAATACAGGGATAGGGTTTCTGACATGGGGCAGCCTGGGTCCTGGTGAAAAAACAATTCAAAAATGCGTATTGTACTCACAAATGGAAGCGGTAGGATGGGCACCTGACCCACTGGTAATCAATTGGAGTACTGCATGGCGGATCTGGCCAAAGAAGAACCTGCACCGGGACCCAAAACCATCTACCTCAAGGATTATGCACCACCTCCCTACGTGGTGGAGCAGGTGGACCTGCACTTTGAGCTGGACCCGGCCTGTACCCGTGTCGTGTCGCAACTCCGCGTGCAGCGCAATCCGCTATCCGCCACCCCCAATGCCGACTTTCACCTGGATGGTCAACAGTTGCGGCTCATCAGCATCGCACTGGATGGCCGCCCCCTGGATGAACGTAAATATACCCTCACGGAGGATGGACTGGATCTGCTGCAGCCACCAGAGACCTTTGTGCTGGAAATCACCTGCGAAATCGAGCCCGAGACCAATACCGCATTGGAAGGGCTCTATGTTTCCAGTG
>CBDUNQ010000587.1:0-1841 GCA_965368625.1 uncultured Gammaproteobacteria bacterium | reverse complement strand
CTATACCACTGGACCAAACCAGCCTGATCCGCATGGGCCGATAGTCCGCCTACCGTATGGATCTGGGCGGCTACCTTGATTTTTTCTCCCCAGAGACGAATGAAATCCACCCCATCCACCAGTTGCCGACCCAGGGTGCCATAGGCTTGAAAACCCACAATGATGACATGACTGTCCCGCCGCCATACATTGTGTTTCAAATGGTGGCGTATTCTGCCTCCGGTACACATACCACTGCCGGCAATAATGATGGCGCCGGATTCCAGTTGGTTCAGCTTCATGGATTGCTGCGGCGTGCGCGAAAAATGCAGATTGGGTAAAAAAGGTTGTTTTTTGTCTTGCCTCCAGAGCCTGTAAGCCTCTTCATTGAACAGATTGGTATGACGTAAATACACTTCCGTGGCTTCAATGGCCATGGGGCTATCGAGAAACACCTGCCATTGATCAAGCCCCCATTCTTCATAATGCTTGCCGAACAGGTACATGATTTCCTGGCTACGGCCCACGGAAAAGGCCGGAATCAGAATATTTCCCCGCGCGGCATGGGCCTTGGCAATGACATCGCGTATTTCCACATAGGTTTCTTCCATACTACGGTGGCAACGGTCGCCATAGGTGCTTTCCAAAATGACCAGGTCGGCATCGGAAATGGGGGTTGGATCTTGCAGAATGGGTTCCTCGTGATGGCCCAGATCACCACTGAACACCAGTTTCCGCTGTTCACTGCCTTCCCTGAGCCAGACCTGAACAATGGATGAACCCAGGATATGGCCTGCATCGGCCAGTTCCATTTCCACATTGGGAAGGATTTCCTTATGCTCACCATACTCCAGTACCTTGAACTGATGCATGACATTCTGGGCATCCTGAATGCTGTATAAAGGTTCGATTTTTCCCAGTCCTTTGCGACGCCGCTTCTTGCTGTCCCACTCGGCATCGCGCTCACTCAGGGACGCGGCATCCTTGAGCATGATGCGACACAGATCGCGGCAGGCACGGTGGCTATAGATGGGGCCACGGTATCCGCGCTTGTACAACAACGGTAGTCTTCCGGAGTGATCAATATGGGAATGACTGAGAATAACCGCATCAATTTTCTGCAGGTCAAAGGGAAAGGCTTCGGCGTTGCGCTCATCGGCATCGCCACCCCCCTGAATGAGACCGCAATCCAGTAAAATCCGTTGCTCACCCACTTCCAGCAGATGGCATGAACCGGTGACTTCTCCTGCGGCTCCATAACAGTGAAGTTGCATGGACATAACATTCTCCCACGAGGCTTCTGTGACCATTGAAAGGGTTTATATTCCTTACCGATTGCGAAAAAACCCTGGTTTGTGAAAATTCACATTATCATGAAATGCTAGATTTATCCTTAGCTTATCTTTATGTCAACTGCGCTGGATCAATACCGCGGCTCAATAGAGTGCGGGTGTCCGCCGATAGCCTGTACAAGGAAACCCGAAACAATGGGTATGCCCAGGGAACGGCACAGGTAGTGGCTGGTCCCAGTACATGACTGGCCAGGTGGGGAACGCCCGTTCCCTGCCCGTCCCACCAGGTGGGAACCGGGAGGTACTATGGGGTTGGGTCCGATCAGTTGGCTGGGTAACACCATCACTGGATGGCTCACGGAAGAGCGCACACCGGTAAGCACCCCTTTATGTGATTTCGAGGCGATCCGCTATGAAGTGCGGCCCTGTGATGTCTTACTGATTGAAGGGCGCAGTCGGGTCAGCGAAGTCATTAAAACCATCACCCAGAGTCCCTGGTCACATTCCGCCCTGTATCTCGGGCGCTTGCACGATATCGACGACCCGCGTTTACGCAAGCTGGTACAAAAG
>CBDUNQ010000586.1:0-1843 GCA_965368625.1 uncultured Gammaproteobacteria bacterium | reverse complement strand
TTGCAGGCAAGATGGAAAGCCACGCTTGGGCAGTGGGTGTTGGCATTGGGTTGTTTCGCTTGTACCGCCCGAGTAAAAAAGCCGCCGGGTGTATGCGCGTAGTGGCAACTTGTGCTCTAATGTGCGCCTATGTTTCGTCCAATTGAGCTTTATGTAGGTCTGCGTTACACCCGTGCCAAGCGGCGTAACCATTTCATCTCCTTCATATCACTGACATCCATGATTGGTATCGCCCTGGGGGTGACGGCTTTGATCACGGTACTGTCGGTGATGAATGGCTTTGAAGAAGAGTTACGCAGCCGCATTCTGGGGATGGCTTCCCATGCCAGTATCAGTGGCGCCGATGGTACCCTCGCGGACTGGCCCCAGGTGGCCGAGCAGGTTTCCGCTAATGCCCATGTGCTGGGTGTCGCCCCCTTTGTGCGGGGTGAGACCATGCTTGCCAATGGCGGCCGCGTGAGTGGTGCCTTGCTGCAGGGCATTTTGCCGGAGCAGGAACCCAGGGTTTCCGAGGTGGGCAAACACATGCAGGGCGGTGACCTGAACCTTCTGCAGGCGGGGGAGTATGGCATCATTCTGGGCAGTGAACTGGCCCATAGCCTGGGTGCCCGGGTGGGCGACCAGGTTACCGTGATCACCCCTCAGGCCAATTTCAGCCCGGCCGGCATCATGCCCAGGCTGCGACGCTTCACCCTGGTGGGCACCTTCGAGGTGGGTATGTATGAGTATGATCGGGGGGTTGCCCTGATTCATCTGCAGGATGCCGCCCGGTTGTTCCGTCTCGATGATAAGGTGAGTGGCTTGCGCATGAAGCTCGATGATCTTTTTGAAGCGCCGCGCATTGCCCAAGAAGTCGCCAACCAATTGCCGCAAATTTATCGCGTGGATAACTGGACCCGACAACACGCCAATTTCTTTCGCGCGGTGAAAACGGAAAAAAGGGTCATGTTCGTGATTCTGACGCTGATTGTTGCCGTGGCGGCCTTTAATATTGTCTCCACACTGGTGATGGTGGTTACCGATAAACAGGCTGATATCGCCATATTACGTACCCTGGGCGCAACGCCCGCCAGCATCATGGGTATTTTCATGGTGCAGGGGGCCCTGATCGGCATTCTGGGAACCCTGCTGGGTGCCGTGGGTGGTTATGCCCTGGCCACCAATGTGGAAACCATTGTGCCAGCCATTGAAAAGGCCTTTGAAGTGCAGTTTATGGCACCGGACGTGTATTACATCAGCGACTTGCCTTCGAAACTCGTCTGGAGTGATTTGTGGCAGATTACCTCCGTGGCTTTTTTCCTGAGTCTGGTGGCTACCCTGTATCCGGCCTGGCGGGCTTCCCGCACCCAACCGGCAGAGGCTCTGCGCTATGAGTGACCCGGCCACAATGAGTGCAGACAGCAACCTGGTGCTATCCTGCCATGGGCTTTCCCGTACCTTTGTGGAAGGCCGCATGAATGTGCGCGTGCTTGCCGATGTGTCTCTCAATGTGGCCCATGGTGAGCGCATTGCCATTATCGGCAGTTCCGGCAGTGGTAAAAGCACCCTGCTGCATTTACTGGGCGGTCTGGACGTTCCCACCCAGGGTGAAGTCCGGGTAGCCGGGCAGTGTCTCACCCGAATGGCCGATGCCCAGCGCGGCAGGCTGCGCAACCGCCATCTTGGATTTGTATATCAGTTCCATCATTTACTGCCGGAATTCACCGCCCTGGAAAATGTGGCCCTGCCACTGTTGATCCGGGGTGAGAAGCCGCCACAGGCGCGCTTGCTGGCATCCGCCATCCTGAAAAAAGTGGGCCTGGAACAGCGTCTGAAGCACAAGCCGGGCGAACTGTCCGGAGGG
>CBDUNQ010000585.1:0-1846 GCA_965368625.1 uncultured Gammaproteobacteria bacterium | reverse complement strand
CACAGGAAGGCAAGTGCCTGATTAAGGAGATTGCTTCACTTCGTTCGCAATGACGTGCCTTTGCCTCGACCCGCAGGGCAAGGTATTCATATAACCACCCTGAACAGGTCACCCATCAACCCCTGCCTGCGCTTTCTTCGTCATAGATTTCCCGGCATTGTTCATGAATCCCGATAAATGCCTGGAGTACTTCCGGGTCGAATTGTTCCGGCCGGGTTCGTCCATCACCTTGCCTCATTATGCTGATTGCCTGATCATGGGCCATGGCTTGTTTGTAGGGGCGCTGACTACGCAAGGCGTCATATACATCACAAATAGCCATCAAGCGTGAGCAAAGGGGGATTTCCTCCCCCTTCAATCCATGAGGGTAACCACTACCATCCCAGCACTCATGATGTGATTGCGCAATATCCATACCCATCTCCAGGTACGGCGAGTGCCGCCCTTCCAGAATGCTTTTACCCAGGGTGGTATGTGATTGCATTACTATCCATTCCTCCCGGGTGAAAGGACCGGGTTTCAGCAGGATCTGATCCGGAATCGCCAATTTTCCGATATCGTGCATAGGGCTCGCATAAAAAATATGCTCACGAAAAGTTTGATCCAAACCAAGGGCTTCCGCTAAAGCCACACAGTAGTGGCTGATACGTGACACATGATTTCCCGTATTTTCATCGCGATATTCCGCAGCGCGTGTCAGGGTCAATACCGTGTCGATACACTGCTGACGCACTTCCCGGGTTTTCTCCAGCACCTCTTCCTGCAAAAGCCGATTGCGCGCCAACAGCATGTCGTTATAGCACTTGATGCGTAACAGGTTACGCACCCGCACCGTCAGTTCAACCGGATCCAGGGGCTTGGTAAGAAAGTCTTCCGCTCCAGCCTGCAGGCTCGCCAGACGATCTTCACGGCCATGCAGGCTGGTAACCATGATTACCGGCACCGTTTGCGTGCCACGTAAGGCCTTAAGCCGGCGCGTGGTTTCAATGCCATCCATACCGGGCATTCGAATATCCATCAGAATCAGATCCGGGCGGAACTCGGCCACCTGTAGCAGGGCCTGCGCACCGGAAGCCGCCTCTTGCACCTGATAAGCCTCCCCTTCAAGACAGGCCCGAAGCCAATCCCGTATGCTTGAATCATCATCCACGATAAGGACTTTCCTCGCCGCCAATGACGACACTCCCACCGAGGTGTCTGTACACGGATTCCTTTGTCCGCTTCTCTGCATCCTATTACCTCTGCTCTGCACCCAATGATGTAACCATCTGTAGAACTGAAAACGCATTCTGATAGAAAGGGCTTAGTTCATCTCTCTGACTTTTGCAACAAAGACCTCGAATCAAACGACTATTCGGGGCTAGTGCCAATCTGTATTCCGGATATAATCCCCGCCCTATGGAAAGTTTTTTGAATACACTGCTTGACTGGATTCAGATGCACCCGCACTGGGCGGGTGTTGCCGTATTCATTATTTCCTGCCTGGAATCCTTTCTGGTGATTGGTTTGTTTGTTCCCGGCACCGTGGTCATGTTCGGCTTCGGGGCACTGGTTGCCACCGGCGCCATGGACCTCACCATGACACTGATCTGGGCGGTATTGGGGGCCATTGCCGGTGACGGAATCAGCTTTCTTATCGGCCGTCATTTCCATCAGCGGCTGCGGGTCCTCTGGCCATTCCGCAGTTACCCGAACCTGATGAACCGGGGCGTGGATTTTTTTCATCACCATGGCGGAAAAAGCATTATCTTTGCGCGCTTCGTGGGCCCAGTGCGCCCCATCCTCCCCGCCGTTGCCGGCATGCTCAACATGTCTCCCATGCGCTTTTTCCTCGTCAATATCCTGT
>CBDUNQ010000584.1:0-1847 GCA_965368625.1 uncultured Gammaproteobacteria bacterium | reverse complement strand
GGTGAGGTACGCATAATGATCCCCAAAGGGGTTCTATGCGCCAGGCCGGAATCTCAGGATGACGGCAGGAAAGTTAAGAGATACCGGCTTTCGCCGGCATGACGGGCAATTGTATGCGCTCGCGGTGTAGCAGAAATCTTCGTGAGGTGGCCGTAACGGGTTGGAAATCAGGATGCAAATTACCGAAGTCAGGAGATTGCTTCACTTCGTTCGCAACGACGGGGCTGCGCCTTACGCCTACCGTCTTTGCGAGCTGCGCAGCAGCGCGGCAATCTCCCTGGTGTGGCAACCAGGTATGAGAACCGGTGAGTCCGGTGCCATCATTTGGAGATTGCTTCACTTCGTTCGCAATGACGGGGTGTTCCTTTACGTACTGGGTGAGAATTCTATAAAGCCTGCCGTCATTGCGAGGAGCAAAGCGACGCGGAAATCTCCTTGGTTTGGCAGTGTGCGCACAGGAAAAAAAATGCCGGATTCGGGAGATTGCTTCACTGCGCGACCGGAGCGTAGCGTAGAAAGTACTTGATGAAACCCGAAGAGGTTCTGAAGTGTTCGCAATGACGAGTCCTTGCTTGACTCGAATGAGTACAATGTTTGTAACGTAAAAGCATCGTCATACCGGCGCAGGCCGGTATCTCTGAATGACGGCAGGGAAGGTAACGAAAACCGACCTTCGCCGGTATGACGGTAGTAAATGCGGTACCTTGATGTCCAGGGAGGCATGCCACCGGAATTGCAGGTATGTCCCGCGTTTTCAGCTACAGAAATTCACTCCCAGCCGCCGTGACTGCGCTTTTTTCCCGGCGGCACGTATTTCCACATAGACATTTTGACTACCCGTGCCCTGGCAGTCATAACGCACGGGTACTGTGGCTTCATTGGCACGGGTTTCCCCGCGAGCCAGGGTCCGGTCAAACCAGAAGCGACGATCCTGTTTCAAAAGCACTTCAATGCGCGTGCTGCTGAAGCAAGAGGGTCCCCGGGTGCCGGCGCCGGAAATCACCCGGCTGGCGGTTTCAAACACCGGGGTGGCCGCACGGATGGCGCAGTCAAACGGTGCATTACCATTACCCAGTACCACGGCGGAAGAGGCGCGATCGTGGCGAATACGGTTATCCTTGAAATTGGCGTCACTGCGATCCAGTACCTCACAGATGCCTTCAAATTGTTTGTGCTGGCACAGCTGGATGGCGGCACTGGTACCCAATCGTACGGAAGAGGCTTTGTCATTTGGGAAACCCACCGAACTGATGTCGGGAAAGGTGCCGGCTTGCAGTACGGTGCAACGGCCTTTGAAGTCGCTGTGTTCATACAGCACCGCTTCGCCGCGCCCCGGTGCCGGACAATCGGCAAACACGGTAATGGGCAGCAGAGCCAGTGCCATGGTGAAAACCGATAGCAGAAAAATTGCGGTAGATTCCTTCATGGTGATCTCCTGGTGCTCATTACTCATTGAGGGGTTGCCTGGCTGGTAGGGGAAGTCCCACTGCCGGCGGACGATTTTTTTGTATCTGCCCTGCCAGGGACCCCGATCAGCCGTGGTTGAAACCACGGTACGAAAAACCCCGGGGGATCTCCGTGCAGAAATACCCAGGCAGAAGGGTATTATTTACCTTGTATGGGGGAAGCCGGAGGAGGTATTTATTGATCCCTGTGCGGGGTGCTTCATTGGTGAATGGTGGCCGGCTCCGTGGCGATTGCGGGCGTTGTTTCACCGGGTCGCGGCTTGGCCTTGGGCAGTGTGAGCCGATGTCAGCGCCGATGAAAATGGGCTGATTTGGGGCGGTGGGTCAGTAGCGCGGTTCTTCGTCCTCATTCGGGGGTATGGGTTGTTCCTGCCCCGGAAT
>CBDUNQ010000583.1:0-1848 GCA_965368625.1 uncultured Gammaproteobacteria bacterium | reverse complement strand
GTCCCTTGCACTTTTTTGTCTGGCACTTACAGAACAGGCTCCACCTCTGGCTCAGGTGCACATCCAACAACAACAGGCCGTACAGGTGCAGCCTCTGGTGGAATTCAGCATTCTCGAAAGTCACGGGCAGGTGCAAACCGATGTTCATCTGCCACCCGACTATTATGCATGCAAGGATTGTCTGGAGGAATTTTCCAACCCGAAGGAACGTCGTTACCGCTATCCTTTCACCAATTGCACCCAATGCGGTCCACGCTATACCCTCATCCGCCGCTTACCCTACGATCGCCCCAATACCAGCCTGGCGAACTTTCCGCTCTGCAACCTGTGTGTAACAGAATACCGGGATCCGCAGGATCGGCGCTTTCATGCCGAACCCATTGCCTGTGAAGTCTGTGGGCCCCATTTACAGTGGCAGCAGGATGAATTGATCACCAATGGCAATGAACCGGCATTACGGGAAGCCATTCATTCCCTGAAGTCGGGGAATATCATCGCCATCAAGGGCATTGGTGGCTACCACCTGGCCTGTGATGCCACGAATGGCAGCGCCATACTACGACTTCGCCAGCGCAAGGGAAGGCCGGACAAGCCACTTGCCGTCATGTTTCCCCAGGTGGGTGAGGATGGTCTTGAGGGAATACGCCAATCCGTATCCATCACAACGGATGAAGCCGCACTGTTGCGATCACCGGCGCGCCCTATCGTGCTTGCCCGGCGCAAAGCCAATTGCCGGCTCCCTCCCGAAATCGCACCCGGACTGAGTGAGCTGGGTGTTTTCCTGCCCTATAGTCCGTTACACCATATTTTGTTGAGTGATCTTCAGCGCCCGCTGGTCATGACATCAGGAAATCTCAGTGGTGAACCGGTACTCACGGAAAACCAGGAGGCCATCAAGGGTTTGTCCCACATCGTAGATGGTTTTTTACATCATAACCGCCCCATTGTCCGCCCGGCCGATGACTCGGTATTTCGCAGTCTGGCGGGTATACCCCTGCCACTACGCGCCGGTCGCGGGATTGCTCCCCAGGAAAGAGCCCTCCCCATGCAGATTACTGAGCCGACCCTGGCATTGGGTGGCCATATGAAAAACACGGTCGCCCTGGCATGGGAAAATCGCATTGTAATTTCACCGCATATTGGCGATATGGGCTCATTGCGCAGCCAACAGGTATTTGAACAACTCATTACGGATCTTCAAAACCTGTATCAGGTCCAGGTGAAACGTTATGTTTGCGATGCACACCCCGAATACCGCACCCATCGCTGGGCATCCTCCCAATCACTGCCGCTGGTAAGAGTACTGCATCACCACGCACATGCCAGCGCCCTGGCCGGTGAATATCCGGACCAGGGACCCTGGTTGTTATTCACCTGGGATGGCACCGGGCTTGGTGAACATCAGGCGCTCTGGGGCGGAGAAACCTTTTTCGGCAACCCTGGACAATGGCAGCGAGTCGCCACCCTCCGCCCCTTCCGGTGACCCGGCGGCGATCAGGCAAGTCGTGAGCCCTGGCGCAGCGCCGCTGCCCTGTGCTGGGAAACCGGCCGTGAGGGATGCCGGCTTCCCGAACAGGCAGCACAGCTGCAAAACATCTGGCAGCGCGGTATACACTGCCCCACAACCCATGCCGCCGGTCGCCTTTTCGATGCGGCAGCAAGCATCCTGGGTTTGCTGCAACTTGCCAGTTTTGAAGCCCAGGGTCCCATGTTGCTCGAAGCCATTGCCCATCCCGGGGGCAAGATCACCGATCTTCCTTTGCGTCAGGATGGGAGCCTGCTACTGTTGGACTGGGAACCATTACTACCCATGCTGTTGAATGAAGCACGAACCGTCGCGGATCGTGC
>CBDUNQ010000582.1:0-1859 GCA_965368625.1 uncultured Gammaproteobacteria bacterium | reverse complement strand
CATGGGAAAACAAGTGCCAGCTTCAGGAGATTGCTTCACTTCGTTCGCAATGACGGAGTGTCTTGTGTCGAAGGGTAAGGTATTCATGAGTATCCTGGCGTCATTGCGAGCCGCGCAGCGGCGCGGCAATCTCCTGGGTTTGGTGCTCAGTGCATGGGAAAACAAGTGCCAGCTTCAGGAGATTGCTTCACTTCGTTCGCAATGACGAGATGTCTCGACCTGAATGAGTAGGGTATCCATGAAAAAAACCATGGTCTTTCCGGCGAACAGGGAAGCATGGTGTTCCGGGCAGTGCCGGTATCCTCTGATTGATGATGGATTTACCTCGTGGGTGAGGGCATGAATGCCGGGTGTGATACCATTCCGGCAGGGTTGTTTTTTGATACGTCGCTGCGAACCCATGGGTTCTACAAGAAAAATCGAATATGGTGAGTGAGTTATGAGTCAACACATGGTTTTTTCCTATGATCAGATGCTGACGGCGGCGCGCGAAGGCTATGGGCTTGAGGCGCAGCGCTTGGCGCGCATTGCAGCGGGCAAGGATTTTGCTGCCATCCTGGCCCGTTTTCAGGATTACCCGGCATTTCTCAGAGGAAAGGAAGCACGGCAACTGGCGAAAAAGGCTGCTAAACAATGGTCCAAGTCACGCCGCGGAAATCGTTTGACCCTGTCGGCCACCACGCCGGGTATTCTGGAAGAGTTGTTGGCCCATGCCCATGTGGCGGCATGCTGTTACCTGTTTGCCGGCAGCAGCTTCAAGCGCGAACAATTGGTGCCCCAGTATCTGGAAATGCTTGCCCAGAATCTGGTGCAAAGCACCATTGGCGGGGACCCGCGCAATATTCGCACACTGATGCATACCCTGCATAATGTGGATGCGATCCGCAATGTACATCTGTTAAAGCTGGCGGGCTTGCTGCAACGCAAGAATGAAAGCTGTTTCCAGCTTTCCCTGGGCGCCGGTCACGGTAGCCGTGATCTGGCGGCCATACATCAAGTGCCCACCATCAGTGATGGCGGGGTGCTGGGCCTGGTGGGTGGAGCAGCCGCCGCACCCAATCTCATGTTCAATTCCACCTGCCCCAAGCCCAATGATGTGATTCTGGTGGATAATGATCCCGACTATGAAGCCTATTACCAGGAATTGACCCGGGAAGAAAAAGGCGGGGTAAGCGCCATTCGTGAAGATACTTACCGCGCACTGGAGGTTTGTCCTGACTGGATGCGCGAACGATCACTGCCACTGCGCAATCTGGTGGTGGCATTCCGCATCGATCATCGCATGTTGCCCGATGTGGACCGTTTCTTTGCCTTGCTGTCGCCACTGGTGGAAGAGGGTGCGGATTTTGTGATGTCCATGGGCGCAGGACATGATCTTGAAGAATTCCAGGGACGCCAGGATAAGCTCGATGAAATCGTGGATGGCCTTACGGCCAGAGGCATGGCGCCGGTACGCATGTATTTGCACCAGGGTAAAACCATGGAAGAACAGCGGGCGCGTCCGGCCTATGGCGCCATTTCCTTTGCCACCTATGAAGTCGTGCACTGTAAGCTGGATAAGCAGCGACTTTCTGCGTAGGACGAGGGTTACAATTAATAGAGAGGATTTTTACCCGCAAGGACCAATGGGTAACCATCCAATACCGCAACCGTTTCTCAGGTGCATCGTACATTTATATAGTTTAAGGAATATTGCAGTCCATGAATAACATCGCAAACCCGCAATCCCAATTGCAACAGGCTTCCCAGTTATTGGATCAGGGACGCAGTGCCGAGGCAAAGGCAATTTATCAGCAACTTTGTGAGAACGAAGGCAAGGAGCCGGAAGCCTGGTTGATGTTGGGTGCCATCAATGGCGA
>CBDUNQ010000581.1:0-1861 GCA_965368625.1 uncultured Gammaproteobacteria bacterium | reverse complement strand
GAAGGCCCATCCATCAATGGCACGGTGAAAGTAGTGGAACACCTGGAGGCCCGTGGCGAAAAAATCGACTGGTGCCTGGTGGGTGAACCTTCCAGTACCCGCCAGGTGGGCGACGTGATCAAAAATGGCCGGCGTGGCTCCCTGGGTGGAAAACTGCGTATTCTCGGTAAACAGGGTCACGTAGCCTATCCGCAACTGGCAGACAATCCCATACACCGTGCCCTACCGGCACTGGCTGCCCTGTGCGCCATTGAATGGGATGCCGGTAATGAACACTTCCCCCCCACCAGCCTGCAGATTTCCAATATTCACGGCGGAACCGGTGCCGATAATGTAATCCCGGGGGAACTGGAAGTATGGTTCAACCTGCGATTTTCCACGGAACAGACTGATGCCGGTATTCGCCAGCGCATTCACCAACTGCTGGATGATCATGGCTTGCACTATGAACTGCAATGGAAGCTCTCGGGGAATCCCTTTTTAACACCCGCCGGTGCCCTGGTGGATGCCGCGCGCGCCGCCATTGCCCAGGTGAATGGTGCGGCAGCGGAACTCTCCACCAGTGGCGGAACCTCCGATGGCCGTTTCATTGCCCCCACGGGTGCACAGGTAGTGGAACTGGGACCGGTGAATGCCACCATTCATCAAGTCAATGAATGCGTTGCCCTGGCGGACCTGGATCAACTCAGCGCCATTTATAGCGTCATGATGCAACGCTTGCTGGCATGAAGTTGACTCTGCCCCGTCCAGCACCTAGGATCGGAGCACCATCAAAGACACCGATCCGGGGGGAATGGTGTGTTGGGCAAACATCGCCAAGGGTTTGGAAATCTAAAGGCACAACCAAGAAAAATGTACAAGTGAGCATCCGCTATGAATAAGCCTGTTCCTGTAATGCACTGGGCCCTGCTGGCCTTTCTCCTGCTGCTGGGCGGTTGCTCCATGGGGCAAATGGTGGCGCGCAGCTCCGTCAGCATCATGGATGGCAGTGTGGATGCCCTGAACCGCGAAAGTGATCTGCAGCTTGCCCGGGATGCCATACCGGCCAATATAAAGCTCATCGAAGGGCTGATCTTCGAGGATCCCGGCAATGTGGATTTACGGGTATATGCCGCCCAGGGTTTTTATGGCTATAGCTTCGGCTTTGTGGAACTGGAAAACCCGCAACGGGCTTCGGCGCTCTACCGGCGTGGGTTTGAACAGGGTCGCGAAGCCCTGCGGTTGCTGGGGGTCACCCTGCCCTTTGACACCAGTTCCCCCGATGAAATTAAAGCAGCGGTACGTCGTCTTGGTACAAAGGCGGTCCCTGCCCTGTTCTGGACGGCATCCAACTGGGCAAAACAAATCGATCTGCAACGCACAGACCCGTCGCGCATCGCGCAACTGGCGGGCACCGCCGCCCTCATGGAACGGGTTGCCGAACTGGATGAAAACTATTACTACGGCGGTCCGAAATTATTTTTTGCCGTCTACTATGGCAGTCGCTCTCCCATGTTCGGTGGCGATTATGCACGCGCCAGCGATTACTTCCAGCAAGCCAATGAAATGAACCAACACCGCTTTTTGATGGTCGATGTACTGTATGCCGAATATCTGGCACGCCAGCAGCTGGATCAACAAGCCTTTCATCAGCGCTTACAGCGGGTCGTGGAAGCGCCATCGGGCCTGTTACCGGAAATGGAGCTGGTCAATGAAATTGCCCGCCATCGGGCCGGCTATCTGCTGCAACGGGAACAGGAGTGGTTCTAATGCCAAAAGCAACCCTGAGATCATTGCTGTCGAGCCTGCTGCTCTTGCTCAGTCTGTACGGCGTACCGGCCGCAGCAACCGCAAAACCCGAGTATGAAATCAAATTCGCCAC
>CBDUNQ010000580.1:0-1862 GCA_965368625.1 uncultured Gammaproteobacteria bacterium | reverse complement strand
TGAGGCGCGTTGCACAATGACCACATCGGAACCGGAAACCACCTGTCCATTGGCAAAGAAGCCGGGCAGGCTGGGGGTCCAGTCACTGAGGTCGGTGCCACTGCCCGTGCCTTCAAAGCCCTGAATGGCGCTGACAAAGGTGGCGGCGCCACTGGCCATATAAGAAGGCTGTACCATTACGACGATATTGGAGGATACGCTGGGGTTCTTCAGGCAACCCATGTAACCGGCCATGCGCAAGTCCGTAACCAATGCGTCACTGGCATAGCGGGCATTTTCCTGCATGCGGCCCAGTTCATCCTGCACCCGGTAGGCGGCCTTGTTTCCGGTATAGATCTGTAGCACACCCGCAAGCAATATCAGGCTCACGGTAATGGAAATCATGATTTCGACCAGGGATAGACCCCGCTGGGTGTTGGCCTGGGGCATGTGTGTGACTCTCATAGTCCACCTTCTATTTCGATGGTTTGGATCTGGCTTTCAGTGCTGCTGTCGGCGGTATCCGTCATGCGATTGTCCAACCATTGCACGGTAACGGTGAAGCGGGTACTGGGGCCACTGGTGTCCCGCGTGATGCCGCCATCCCCCTGAGGTAACAGGGTGAGCAGGGATTGCTTCCATACATAGACATCGTGGGCGGCCATGGCATCGCCGTTGCAATTGGCGGATTTACCATCGCAGCTACTGGGTGTGGTGGGCATGGTGCCGATGGCGGCGGCATATTTTCCCGTGAGGGCTGCTTCACTGTTGGCGCGCATGCGATCCATGATGTCATAGGCCAGAGTGGTGGCCTGAGTGCGGGTATAGGCACTGTAATTGTATTGCATGCCTGCACTTTGTAATGAGGCAAGGCCCAGAAGACCAATGGCCAGAATGACCAGGGTGACCAGCACCTCGATCAGGGTGAAGCCCCGTTGTGGTTTGGCTGTGATGTTGGGTGTTTGCTTGGTCATGAATAATTTTCCTGTCAGGAACAGGCAACCTTTGAAGTGCTGATCCGTCCCATGGTGGACATGACGATGTTGCGGCCCTGATCGCCGGTGCAATCGGAAATACGCAGGGTGTAAGTGAACTCTGCCGTGGCACTGGCTCCCGAGGGTTTGAAGGTGGCGATATTGAAGGTTCCGGTGAGGGTGCTGCCGCCCGTCAGAGGATCCCACACGCGGATGATTTCTTCGCCGGTGTTGTAGGTGCCCAGGTTGTCCGTATCGGCGAACATGATCCAGCCCGTGGCCCAGTTGGTGGAATCGACACAACTGGTTTTGTTGGTGGTGGGGCACAGGGTGATGTAGATGCCGCGTGACACGGCTTCGCTGCGAGCCAGATTCAATGCCCCCACCAGGCTGTTGGCCTGGGTAACGATGCGGTTGTTCTGAATCAGCGAGCGGAAATTGGGAATGCCCACGGTGAGCACGATGGCCGCAATGACCAGGGTGATCATCAGTTCTACCAATGTGAAGCCTTTGCACGTTTTCATGATTCTCACTTGTACCCCTCAGTCCGGGTAGAGTAAATCCACTTCCGATAAGCGGTAGGGTTGTTCGGATAAACGGTAACTTACTGTTTTTATTCTGCCCAACTGGGGGTATTGGCAGTTTGAAGGGAATCTTTAGGACCGGAGCCGTATTCACGGTAAGTGGGATTTCCACTCCGGAGGTATCGGCTCTACCTGTAGGAGCGAGCAAAGCTCGCGAACGGGAGTGGCACCGCCGACAGGGTTGCCGGCCCGGTTCGCCAGCTTCGCTGGCTCCTACAGGAGGGGTTGGTTTGCTGTGGTGGAGATATTGGCACCCGTAGGAGCGAGCGCAGCTCGCGAACGGGAGTGGCACCGCCGACAGGGTTGCCGGCCCGGTTCGCCAGCT
>CBDUNQ010000579.1:0-1862 GCA_965368625.1 uncultured Gammaproteobacteria bacterium | reverse complement strand
GTACATGCAGCGTAGCGGCAAAAACCCGGATTTCCTTTGTAAGCACAGGGATTTAATAAGAATATTACAAATAAGTATATGTTTTTTTGATAAACTTTTAAAATACCTTCAATTCAAACAGATTGTCGCTTTGGGCGACTGGTTGTACACCTATGGCGCGCAGGCCGACGAAAGCAAAATCCAAAAAAAAATCATCCCGGCGTCGTCCCCGTCGCAAACCGGGTTTCTGGTCTACCTTCCCCTGGGTGCGGGTATTGTTCACCCTGCTACTGGTGTTTGTGGGCTATGTGGTTTATCTCGACGTACAGGTGTTCCGCCAGTTTGAAGGTAAGCGCTGGTCCTTGCCGGCCCGGGTCTATGCCCGTCCTCTGGAATTGTATGCGGGTCTGCCCCTGAGTGCAGACCAGTTTGCCCGTGAACTGAAGGCACTGGGGTATCGTTTTGTCACCACGGCGGATCGGCCCGGTGAAGTGTCCCGTGCCAGTCAGCGTTTCCATGTGATCACCCGCAGCTTTCATTTCTGGGATGGCAATGAACCCAGTCAGGGCTTGCGCCTGCAATTTTCCGCCGGTCAGTTGCAATCGGTGAAGCATTTAAAAGACGGGCAGGGGATCGCTCTGGCCCGATTGGAGCCCCTGCAGATCGGCGCCATTCATACGGCCCATCATGAAGATCGTATTCTGGTACAGCGGGATGCCGTACCGGAATTGCTGGTGCAGACCCTGATCGCCGTTGAAGATCGCGAATTCTATCAGCATTACGGTATCTCTCTGCGTGGCATTGCCCGTGCCATGTGGGCGAATATTCGTGCCGGAGGCATGGTGCAGGGCGGGAGCACCATCACCCAGCAATTGGTGAAGAATTTCCTGCTTACCAATAAGCGTTCTTTGCTACGTAAATTCAATGAAGCCCTGATGGCTTTACTGGTGGAGCGGCGCTATGAAAAAGATGAAATCCTGGAAGCCTATTTAAACGAAGTCTATCTGGCACAGGATGGCAATCGCGCCATTCATGGTTTCGGGTTGGCCAGCCAACACTTTTTTGACCGGCCGGTTCAAGAACTTCATGCCGAGCAGATCGCATTGTTGATCGGCATGGTCAAGGGGCCCTCTTATTATGACCCCATTCGCAAACCGTAACGGGCTACCCAACGCCGCAACCTGGTGCTTGATGTGATGCAGGAACAGGGCTTGCTGGATGAGCAAGAGGCAGAAACGCTGCGTAATAAACCCCTGGACGTGGAGAGCCGCGCGCCACAGGCCAGTAACCGGGCGCCGGCCTTCATGGAACTTTTGCGCTTACAGTTGCAACGCGACTACCAGGATACGGACCTGCAATCAGAGGGCTTGCGTATTTTCAGTACCCTGGATCCCCAGGTGCAATGGTCCCTGGAGGAAGCCCTGAGTCAACAGGCTAATCAATTGGAGCGTGGCTATAAAATTCCCGATGAACAGTTGCAGGGAGCCGGGGTGGTGACCAGTATTGGTGGCGAAGTGTTGGCCCTGGCAGGGGATCGCTCCGCACGCGCGGCGGGATTCAATCGTGCCCTGAATGCCCGACGACCGGTAGGCTCTCTGTTGAAGCCGGCCGTGTTTCTCGCTGCCCTGGAGCAGCCTTCCCGCTATCATCTGGCCTCGGTGCTCGATGATGAACCCCTGCAACTGAAAGGTCCCGGTGATAACCTCTGGGAGCCGCAAAATTACGACAAGATTTTCCATGGACCGGTTCCGCTCTATCAGTCTCTGGTGCATTCCTACAATGTAGCCACGGCACGGTTGGGCATGGAGCTGGGGCTGGATACCGTGATCGATACCTTGCAACGGCTGGGTCTGCAACAGAAACCACCGGCCTATCCGTCTTTG